>JBDTMS010001126.1:0-1506 GCA_039934195.1 Betaproteobacteria bacterium | reverse complement strand
CAGGAACGCTATCAGTTCATGAAGTGGGGCATGCAGGCGTTCGACACGTTCAAAGTCGTGCCGCCCGGCATCGGCATCGTGCACCAGGTCAATCTCGAATACCTGGCACGCGGCGTCCACAAGCGAGATGGCGTCTATTATCCCGATACGTTGGTAGGAACCGACTCGCACACGACGATGATCAACGGCATCGGCGTGGTCGGCTGGGGCGTGGGCGGTATCGAAGCCGAAGCCGGCATGCTCGGACAGCCCGTTTACTTTCTGACGCCCGATGTCGTCGGTGTGAATTTGCGCGGGCGGCTGCGCGAAGGCTGCACGGCGACCGATCTCGTGCTGACCGTCACCGAGATGCTGCGCAAGGAAAAAGTCGTCGGTAAGTTCGTCGAGTTCTTCGGCGAAGGTACCGAGAGCTTGTCGGTGCCCGACCGCGCAACGATCGCCAACATGGCGCCCGAGTACGGCGCGACGATGGGATTTTTTCCAGTTGACGACAAGACGATCGAATACTTCCGAGGCACCGGCCGCAGCACCGAAGAGATCGACGCGTTCGAAGCGTACTTCAAAGCGCAAGGCATGTTCGGGGTGCCGCGCGCAGGCGATATCGATTTCAGTAAGACCGTATCGCTTGATCTGTCAACCGTGTCGCCCTCGCTCGCTGGGCCGAAACGCCCGCAGGATCGCATCGAACTCGGCCGCGTCAAATCGACGCTCACCGACCTGTTCTCAAAACCGGTCGCGGACAACGGCTTTGCCAAACAGGCCGCCGCGCTCACCGAGCGTTTCAGAACGCACGACGGCATCGACATCGGCTCTGGAGACGTGTTGATCGCCGCCATTACGTCCTGCACCAACACGTCGAATCCGAGCGTGCTGCTGGCGGCCGGTCTGCTCGCCAAAAAAGCGGTCGAGAAAGGCCTGACCGTCAAGAAACACATCAAGACTTCGCTTGCACCCGGATCGCGTGTCGTCACCGAATATCTGAAAGCCGCCGGTCTGCTGTCTTATCTCGAGCAGCTCGGATTCTTCGTGTCGGCCTACGGCTGCACGACCTGTATCGGTAACGCAGGTCCGCTCGCCGAATCGATCGAAGAAGCGGTCGTGCAAAACGATCTGGTCTGCTGTGCCGTGCTGTCCGGCAATCGCAATTTCGAAGCGCGCATCCATCCGAACATTCGCGCCAACTTTCTCGCATCGCCGCCGCTCGTCGTCGCTTATGCGATCGCGGGCACGGTACTTAAAGATCTGATGACCGAACCGGTCGGCGTAGGCAAAAACGGCAAACCGGTTTGGCTCGGCGACATCTGGCCGACCAGCGCCGAGGTGCAAGAGCTGCAGAAATACGCGACCGATTCGGAAACGTTTCGCAGACTGTACGGCGATTTCGTCAGCGGCAATCCGCTGTGGAACGATGTGCCGACGGCTTCGGGCCAGGTCTATAACTGGCCGAAATCGACGTACATCGCAGAGCCGCCGTTCCTCGCTGGCTACTCGATGCAGCTCACGCCC
>JBDTMS010001125.1:0-1507 GCA_039934195.1 Betaproteobacteria bacterium | reverse complement strand
ATTGCTGGAAATCATTTTCCGCGGTGGCTGCGTCAGGGAAATTGCGCGAGCCCGCGGAGATGTTATTGGCCGGAAATTTTATCAACAGGATTTTCAAGCATCGCTAAGCGAAGCTCGATGTCATGATCCAGCGACGCTTAGATTAGTCGTCGCTGACTACGCAATTTTGTCGTTACACTGAGTTCGCTCGTGCTTACCCTTATCTCCATAAGTGCGAAACGGTGACCCAGCCATCGGAGCACGGGAACTGCATAGGACCTAAGCAAGCTAAACGCCGAAAAGACCTATAACTCTTAAAGGAGCATAACAATGAGAATGAAACGACTTCTTCCGTTGGCCGCAATGCTAATCCCGTTGTACTCACACGCTACACTATGGGGTATTGACGCGGACTTGAAGGCAGGTCCCTTGTCTCCTGTGACTCCCGCAACCGGGACTGTCAAGGGTACGTACGAGACGAGCGATACGACGGGGGAACCCATTGCATGGTCAATCGATGTTTCTATACCTGCTAGCCAGCCGGGGGTATCGACGCATTTTGCTAACACCCCCTGCATTGGAACCTGCACAGGCGAACAAAACTCAGCCGGGTTTAGTTTCACGCAGTCGGAGGGACCGTTCTTTCCTACTGCAACGCTTGACTTCACGGGCAGCGCGAATCTTGTGCTCCAATCACTCGATTACACAGCAGGGACGCGGCAGACGTTTACCAACTTGACGCTGGATTCAGGGACTCTCTGTTATCGCGGCTGCAGCAATCCCGCACCTGTTCCAGAGCCTGATATGTTAGCGTTTGCGGGGGTGGGATTGCTTGCACTCCTGTACAGGCTGACACGACGCAACGAAGAGTAGTAAAACATTCACTAGATGTGGTGCGGATGGTAACAACGTGTCCGCATCACATTGGCACCGGCGGCAATCCGCGCGCGTCGGGTCGCGCTGGACGCTGTAGTAACGCGCCGGGCTGTTGGTTTTCTTCTTGGGCACCGATCAGTGATCGGCGACCAGAGATCGAAGTTCCCACCGCTCCTGAATCTCTGTCGCTTTGCGCGACGTTCACTCCTCGGCCAGGATGCTTTTCTTGATCGCGGCCCAGATGTCGGCTTGTGCCTCGAGCACGTCTAAGCGCCGGTCTATCTGTTTTAAGCGCCGGTCAAACTCATCTAATCGCTGCTCCATCGCCTCAAACAGCGCCGTGACCTGCGCGCGCCATTCCCGCTCGTTCATCGAATCTTCACTGCGAGCACTGTAGCTTCGTGCTCACCACTATCACGCACCTCGGCCGGCGTCGTTTCGTGATCGATTGCCACGTCGGCGACAATAAGCTCATCGTGGAAAATCAGCGTCATCGGTATGCGAACGCCACCGCTCACGGTTTGCGCAGCGCGTCCGGCAATATGCGCAGCACCCAATAGCCGTCGTCTCGCTTGATCCATTCGCCGAATTTAATGCTCTCGCCCCGGTCGTTCTCGACCTCGACGAACCGGGCGCCTTCGTGTGCGGGCTC
>JBDTMS010001124.1:0-1507 GCA_039934195.1 Betaproteobacteria bacterium | reverse complement strand
GTCGAGCCGGGCGCGAACGTCGTCGTGTTCGGTCTGGGCGGCATCGGCTTGAACGTCGTCCAGGGTGCGCGGCTCGCGGGGGCCAACATGATCGTCGGCGTCGATTTGAATCCGGCCAAACGTGAGCTGGCGGAAAAATTCGGCATGACGCATTTCGTAAATCCCAGCGAAGTGCCGGAAGCCGAAATGGTTGCGCACCTGGTCAATCTCACCAAGGGTGGCGCCGACTACAGCTTCGAATGCATCGGCAACGTCAAGCTGATGCGCCAGGCGCTCGAGTGCACGCACAAGGGCTGGGGCGTGTCGGTGATCATCGGCGTGGCTGGCGCCGGGCAGGAAATCGCGACGAGGCCGTTCCAACTCGTTACCGGCCGCACCTGGAAAGGCACTGCATTCGGCGGCGCACGCGGGCGCACCGACGTGCCGCGCATCGTCGACTGGTACATGGACGGCAAGATCAATATCGACGATCTCATCACGCACAAGTTGAAGCTGCAGGACATCAACAAGGGCTTCGATCTCATGCATTCCGGCGAATCGATTCGCGCCGTCGTCGAATATTGATCGCGGTCCGGCGCTTGAGAGCGATCGCATGAGAACCATCAGCGAGCACAGTTGTTTCGGCGGCATGCAAGGCTTGTACGCGCATGACTCCAACGAATGCCGCGGCGAAATGAAGTTTTCCGTCTATCGGCCGCCGCAGGCTGCGCACAGCAAGGTGCCGGTGTTGTATTACTTGGCAGGGTTGACGTGCACGGAAGAGACGTTCGCGACCAAAGCCGGCGCGCAGCGGCTCGCCGCGGAGCTCGGGATCATGCTGGTAGCCCCGGACACCAGCCCGCGCGGGCTCGATCTACCCGGCGATTCTGCGAGCTGGGATTTCGGCGTCGGCGCGGGATTCTACGTCGACGCCACGCAAGAACCGTGGTCTGCCAACTATCGGCTGTATACCTACGTCACGTGCGAGCTGCCGGCGCTGATCGCATCGCAATTTCCCAGCTCGGGCCGCGAGAGCATCTTCGGGCATTCGATGGGCGGTCACGGCGCGCTCGTCTGCGCGCTGCGCAATCCGGAGCAGTATCGTTCGGTCTCGGCGTTCGCGCCGATCTGCGCGCCGTCAATCTGCCCGTGGGGCGTGAAGGCGTTTACCGGTTACCTCGGCGCCAACGTCTCGAGCTGGGCGCAATACGATGCGACCGAGCTGGTGCGCGAGCGGCGCATCGATTCGCTAATCCTGATCGATCAGGGCCTGTCCGACAAATTTCTCACCGAGCAACTGTATCCCGAGAAGTTTGAGGACGCGTGTCGCGCGTCCGGGCAGGGGCTCAAGCTGAGGCGCCACGATGGCTACGATCACGGCTACTATTTCATCTCGACGTTCATGGACGATCATCTGCGGCATCACGCAGCAGCGCTGCTGGCCTGACGTACACGACATAAGCTGAAAAAAAAGACTGAGGAGCACGTCATGCAAAAGCTGCTGGTATATCAATCGTTGTGGGCAATG
>JBDTMS010001123.1:0-1511 GCA_039934195.1 Betaproteobacteria bacterium | reverse complement strand
GCTCAGACGAGCGATAAGCCGTTCGAAGAAAACTGGGCACCGACCAAGTGGGGCAAGGACGATGCGGCAGGTTCGTCGAATCATACGAAGAATTCCGCAAACATCAAGCGTGCGCTAAGCGTAGTCAAGCAGTACAAATCGGTTACTCTGGGCAAGTTCTACCACCGGGAGATTCCGATGGTCGGACTGCGCAGCTGGTCGATGGTGTTGCCCGGAACGCCGAATGCGGGTCCGTTCGGCAAGAACGCAATGGCCTATCACGACGAATACGTCACAACTGAAATCGGTCAGGTCGGCACGCAATTCGACGGCCCCGGTCACATCGCTGTCAACACGACCAAGGGTCTATTCATGTACAACGGCCGCATGTACCCGGCCTCGTACGAGCGAGGACCTGGCGGGCGTGCTGTGGGTATGGGACCCAACGGCGTCGAGTTCGTCGGCGAGTTGGGCTTCGTGTGCCGCGCTATCGTACTGGACGCCGCTGCATATCGTAATGTAGAACGGCTTCCCATTCCGAAGAAACCGGGAGATCCCGGCATCGTCACCGGCGACGATATAAAAGGCATGATCAAAAAGCAAGGCCTTGCCGATATTCAGCCCGGCGACTGCGTCTTCCTGTACACCGGCCATGGCAATATTTGGGGTAACGCTGTGTATCAGAAAATGACAACGGAACAGCGTGCGAAAGCCCGCGTCGAGTTCGGCGCCGGCGAACCGGGCTTCGGCATCAGCGGCTGCGAATACATGGCCTCGAAAGATATCGCGCTTATGGGCGGCGACACGTCCTCCACCGATGCGCAACCCTCGGGCGAACAGGGCACGGACTACGTGGTGCCTTGCCACACCGAGATGCAGACACGGCGCGGCATCTGGAATATCGAAAACCTGGATCTGAAACCACTGATCGATGCGAAAGTGTACGAATTCGCGTTCGTCTGGGCGCCGCTCAAGATTATCGGCGGCACCGGCTCACCGGGAAATCCAATCGCGCTGTATTGATCGCTAAGACTAGGCTCTGAAATAAGAAAGGCGGTGATTTCGGTCACCGCTTTTTTTATGGGTGAAGTGCTGCGCTCACATCCGAAGAAAGTGCCAAGATCGATTGCGACCGTTTGCATCATCCTAACTGTAATAAATCCCACCCATAGTCGCTGGCTTGCGATCAACGCCGAGCCGCGTTTGCTCGACACCGGCGCGCGTGCGTTGAGCAGCGCTCGCCGACCGATTACGCCCGCACAACCAGTGTCTATCTTTACGGCGCGGTCGACGATCGACGCGGTGTGAAGGAAATCGTCGTCGCCTATACGCTGCTCGGCGTCGAGCACATTCTCACCGGCGTCGATCACTTGCTATTCGTTATCGGATTGCTGTTCCTGGTCGGTTTCAATCGCCGTCTGGTCGGTACGATTACGGCGTTCACGGTGGCGCACAGCCTCACACTGGCGAGCAGCGCACTCGGCTGGTTGACCTTGCGCTCGGCTCCGGTGGAGGCATCGATTGCACTATCG
>JBDTMS010001122.1:0-1518 GCA_039934195.1 Betaproteobacteria bacterium | reverse complement strand
AACGCGGCCAGAAACGCTTCCTGGCAATCGAGGACGGGGTGCGAGAATCCAAGCATAGCTGGAAAGATGTGCTGCACCAACTCAAGGAACGCGGCCGTCACCGCGATCAGAAAAATCCCCGCGCTCGTGACGCACCGACTGCTTGCCGATCTGCTGATAGACATGGGCTTGGTCGGCGCGCATAGGAGACTCAAGCATTCCGGATTTCGGTGGGCCGGCACGTCACTAGCGACGGATTCTGATACGCAAGAGGCCATATTCAGCGAGGCTGCATAGGGATCGCGGCTGATCGGCGGAAGGAGATTTGGCAAGGGATATCGGATAGTTAGAAGGCGGAAACACGGCCGGGCGGTATCAGATTGACCGCGGTAAAATGGCCGTCTACAAGCTGAAGAATCAGTAAAGGGACGAACATGAACGAAGTAAACCACGGCCTCCTAACCGAGGCGCAGGAAATGGAAATCGCGGCGATTGCGCGGGAAGAAAAACGCCCACCGGCGGAAGGCGTCGAGGCGATGCTGAAGGTCTACCGGCTGCGCAGGCTGTCCGAATACGGCCGGGCAAAAGCGAAGGAAACGGGCATGAAAGCGAAATCCCCTTCGCATGCCGAGCGGCTGGTCGGCAAGGCGATTGACCAGACCCGGAAAGCGCACGGCCAATAGTGGTCGGCGTCACCGCGGATACGAATATCTACGTGTCTGCGCTCGTCTATGGCGGGAAGCCGCTGCAGCTTTTGGAAATGGCGGCTCGCGGCGAAGTGAAGCTGTCCGTGTCCGAGCCCATCATCGAGGAAACAGTCCAGGTGCTACGCGGCGGTTCGGCTGGGAAAATGCGCCGCTGCGCGAGGTGGATGCCACGCTGCGCAGTATTGCGGAACTGGTGACGCCTACGCAGGTGCCGGACGTCATCAAGCATGACCCGCCGGATACAGAATTCGGAACGCGCCGTTGAGGCGAAGAGCGATTTCATCCTGACGGGCGATAAGGATATACTTCGGCCCGGCCGGTTCGGGTATGCGCGGGTCGTGATGGTTGAGGAGTTTTTGCGGCAGTGGGGGCGCAGGGCCAGGTCCGATAAAGTCGACTTGCTTCCACTGATCATTGTACACGATAAAGCGCCAATAGAAATTGTGTCATCCAAACCTCCACGTGAAGAGCGAAAACTGATCCTTACGAGAGATCATCGCTGCAAGTACGGATCTCGTTTTTGGCTTTCGAGGTGCGGCATCCTGAAGGCATTGGATATCTCGAGAACGTGACTTTGTTGCTTGCCGATGGTTCGCTCGCAACCATTAGCCTCGGCCGAATCCACTCTTCGGAATCGGGTAAGCGATATGCAATAGGCATTGAAGGCTTCCCGCCAGGTCGAACTGTGGTTCGCCAAGATCGAGCGTGATGTGATCGCTCGCGGTGTATTCACTTCCGTATCCGATCTCAAGCGCAAACTCATGCGCTACATCCGCCACTACAACAAGGCACCCAAAACAGTGAAGTGGAAATACTTCGATCCATCACGCCG
>JBDTMS010001121.1:0-1521 GCA_039934195.1 Betaproteobacteria bacterium | reverse complement strand
ACTATTACGGTGTCGCGCAGGATCTGGGCATCGACAACATCCATCAATTCATCGGTCAGTTCGGTTTCGGAAAAAAAACCGGCATCGACATCGACGGCGAGAGCGGCGGCTTGCTGCCGTCGCAGGAATGGAAGTTGAAACGATTCGGGCAAAAGTGGTTTACGGGAGACACGATTTCGGTGGGAAT
This sequence comes from Betaproteobacteria bacterium, assembly GCA_039934195.1. Lineage (GTDB taxonomy): Bacteria > Pseudomonadota > Gammaproteobacteria > Burkholderiales > SHXO01 > SHXO01. The sequence goes on along the minus strand of JBDTMS010001121.1, from coordinate 1,334 downwards.
CGGTCAGGGCTACAATCTCGCCACCCCCTTGCAGCTTGCGCAGGCAACCGCGATCTTGGCCAATAACGGCACCGCGTTTCATCCGCATCTGGTGCGCCACATCCAGGACAGTCAGACCAACCAGTTGCGCAGCGTCGAGGTGCAGCCTGCCGGAAAGATCGCTTTCAACCCGAACAATCTAGCGATGGTGCGAGATGCCATGGTGGACGTAACACGCCCGGGCGGGACGGCTGCCGCAGCAGGCGCGGGCGCTCAGTATAGCTTCGCGGGGAAAACCGGCACCGCCCAGGTGGTCGCCATGAAGCAAAACGAAAAGTACGACGAAAAGCGCGTTAGTGAACGATTTCGCGATCACGCGCTGTTCATTGCCTACGCACCGGCGGAGGCGCCGACGATTGCGCTGGCCGTGCTAGTGGAGAACGGCGGCCACGGCGGCTCGACCGCCGCACCGATCGCGCGCAAGGTGCTGGATTTCTATCTCTTGGGCAAGGAGCCTGAGATCAAGACCGACGAGGACGAAGAATCCGAAAATGATTAGTCGCGTCCTGTTGTATCTCGGCCGCCATATCGACCGCTACCTGCTTGCCGCGATCTGCGCGCTGCTGGTGATTGGGCTGATCACGCTCTACAGCGCGACCGGCGAGAGCACACCGCGCATTTTCGGCCAAGTCGCCAACATCGTCGTGGCGATCGGGCTCATGTGGATTGCTGCAAATGTTCCGCCGCACTATTTACAGCGGTTGGCTCTGCCGGTGTATATCCTGGGTCTGGTCCTGCTCATCGCTGTGTTCTTTTTCGGTGAGGTGATCAATGGCGCGAGGCGATGGCTGCACGTGGGCGTAACGCGCATTCAACCATCCGAGTTGATGAAAGTAGCTGTGCCGCTGGCGCTCGCGTGGTATTTCGATCGCTATGAGGCGGTGCTGAAGCTGCGCGATTTCGCGGTCGCCGCGATCATGCTAGTCGTTCCGGTGTTGTTGATTGCCAAGCAGCCGGATCTGGGCACCGCATTGCTGATTACTGCGGCGGGCTTTTTCGTTATCTTTCTGGCCGGGCTGAGCTGGAAAATATTGGTCAGCTTGCTGGTGGCCGGCGTGGCGTGCATGCCGTTGCTCTGGTCGGTGTTGCACGACTACCAGCGGCAGCGCATCCTGACCTTGCTCGACCCTTCGCAAGATCCGCTCGGCGCTGGCTATCACACGATTCAAGCTACCATCGCGCTCGGCTCCGGTGGGTTTTTCGGCAAAGGCTGGTTGAACGGTACTCAGGCCCACCTGGATTTTCTGCCGGAGCGCAGCACCGATTTCGTGTTCGCCGTATTCTCCGAGGAGTTC
>JBDTMS010001120.1:0-1524 GCA_039934195.1 Betaproteobacteria bacterium | reverse complement strand
GGCCGGATAGCCATGCGATTTCACCGCGGCGGCAATCGCTGCCGGCGTTGCGGCCGGACCGGCCAAGGCTGTATCGCCGATCTTCACGCTTGCCGGGGTGCCAGCGGGCGCCGCGACGTTTTCATAGTTCACCGACAGTCCAACGAGCGCTGCTTTGATGGTGTCGCAGCCGGTGGTGTATTTCTCGGTGCCGGTCGCCTTGAACTGGAACGAACATTCAGCCGGGTCGGCGGTGACAACCACCGGCGACGCAGCCAGTGCGCGCTCGAGTTTCGGATTGGCGTAGTGCGTGATGCCCGCGAAGATCCAGAAGTAGGTGATCGCGGCCAGAGCAAAGCCCGCCATCATGATCGGCTTGCGGCCGATCCTGTCCGACAGCCAGCCGAAGAAGATGAAGCCCGGCGTCGCAATCGCCAGCGACACCGCGATCATGATCCAAGCGTTAACGGCCGGAACCTTCAAGGTCTGGGTCAAGAAGAACAGCGCGTAGAACTGTCCGCCATACCACACCACGGCTTCGCCGGCAGTTGCGCCGAACAGAGCCAGGATCGCGATCTTGGCGTTCTTCCATTCACCGAAAGCTTCGCCAAGCGGACGCTTGGACTGCTTGCCTTCGTCGACCATTTTCTTGAACAGCGGCGACTCATTCAGCTTCAACCGGATCCAGATCGAAACCGCGAGCAGGATGGCCGAGAGCAGGAACGGAATGCGCCAGCCCCAGTCACCGAAAGCGGTTTCGCCCATCCCGGTGCGGATGCCGAGGATCAGCAGCAGCGCCATGAACAGGCCGAGCGTGGCGGTGGTTTGAATCCACGAGGTGTAGAAGCCGCGTTTTCCCGGAGGTGCATGTTCGGCGACGTAAATTGCCGCGCCGCCATATTCGCCGCCGAGTGCCAAGCCTTGCACGAGGCGAAGACCGATCAGCACGATCGGCGCAGCGATCCCCCACGATGCATAGCCGGGCAGCACGCCGATGAAAAACGTACCGACGCCCATCAACGACATGGTCACGAGGAAAGTATATTTGCGGCCGATGGTGTCGCCGAGCCGGCCGAAAATTAGCGCGCCGAACGGACGAACAGCGAAACCCGCCGCGAAGGTGAGTAGCGCGAAGATGAAGCCGACATTGGCCGGCACGTTCGAGAAGAAGTATTTGGCGAGATAGGCGCCGAGAGTTCCGTAAATGTAGAAATCATACCACTCGAACACAGTGCCGAGTGAGGACGCGAAGATGACCATCCGTTGTTCGGAGGTCATGCTGCCTTCGCGATAGCTGCTAGCAGTGGTTGCTGTCATTGGCGTTTTCCCCGATTTGAATTTGAATCGTTTTTTGTTGGGGAACGTCTTGACGCATTGAAACCGCGGCCCATCCGCCCCCACCTATTCGTTACGCTTGGGTGGCGGCGCTCGTCTGTGCACCTCAGGTCTTACGCCGAAAGTGGCGGGCGCTTCGCATAAGCGATTGAGAGTACAAAGCTATTTCTGCCGCCACGGGCCGATTAAATTGCGCCGCGCGGTGTGCAA
>JBDTMS010001119.1:0-1524 GCA_039934195.1 Betaproteobacteria bacterium | reverse complement strand
AGGAAGCGAAAGAAAAGCGGGTAAAGACGCCGATGCCGCCGGTGCGCGCCGCGCACGGCGGCATGCCTATCGAGCACGAGTACCCACCGAAGGCCGATACCTTGCGCGTGTTGTTGAACGCCGCGTCGGATATGGTGCGGGCGAAAACCGGTGCAGCGCCCTCGCTGCATGAACTGCTGCGCGATGGCTATGAGAATTTGCCGGCGTGCCTGCCGGCCGGAGCGTGAACCAAGGAGCGCGCTCTCGCTCTGCATGCTGAGCGTTTGAACATAACGATTCACCGAAAAGGGAATGCTGTGGCTCATTACTCATCGAGCGAATTCGGTCCACCGCCCGGCTTCTGGAGCTTGCGCAGGCGCTGGGTGCGCATCGCGCTCACGTTGCTGATCGCGCCGACGGTGATCGCGGTGATATTGGGGATTTATTTGTGGCAGCGCTTCGATACCGATGATGCGGTGACTTACGCCGACATCGATGAGCATTTCAAATACGGCTCGACCGGCGGCGAGCACGAGTCGGGCTTTCCATATCTGATCTTCCAGGCGATGCCGAAGGTGTGCGCGCAACATCTGCCTGGGCCGGGCTACGCATCGCTCGGCATGATCTACGAAGACGGGCGCGACCTGCCGGTCGGCATGTCCAAGCGCAGCTATCAAGGCATCGACCGCACGTTCCTGAATTGCGCGGTCTGCCACACCGGTACGGTACGCGACACACCGCAGGCGAAACCCAAGTTGTATCTGGGCATGCCGGCGAACACGTTCAACATTATGGGCTTCCAGAAATTCTTCTTCGCGTGCGGAAAGGATCCCAAGTTCAGCAAAGAATACGTGGTCCCGGAAATTCGCCAGACCCTGCAGGCGCACGGCAAGGATCTCGATTTGATCGAACGCTATCTCGTGTATCCGGTCGCGATCTGGTTGATGCGCGAACGCCTGCTCATGCTCGCCGGCCGCTTCGACTGGGCGAATCATCAGAACGACTGGGGACCCGGGCGGGTCGATACGTTCAACGCAGCGAAGGTGCTGTTCAACTTTCCGCTGGACCGAATGAGCGAGCCGGAAAAAAACGGCCCGGCCGATTTCCCGTCGATCTGGAGTCAAGGTCCGCGCAAAGGCATGCAGCTGCATTGGGACGGCAATAACACGATGGTGGAAGAGCGCAACAAGAGCGCGGCGTTCGGCACCGGGACCACACCGCCGACGCTCGATACCAAAGCGGTCGGCCGCATCGAAGACTGGCTGCTGACCAAAGAAGCGCCGAAATACCCGTACGCGATCGACGCGGGGCTCGCAGAGCGCGGCGCCGCGCTTTATAAAGATCGCTGCGCTGCATGTCATGGCGCCGGCCCGCGCGACTTCGCCGGCGAGTACGTGGGCAAGGTCACGCCGATCGAAGACATCGGCACCGATCGCCGCCGCCTCGATTCGTACACGTACGAGCTCGCCGTCAATCAGTCGACGTTGTATGCCGGCTATCCGTGGCGCTTCTCGCATTTCCGCAAAACCTTCGGCTACGCCAACA
>JBDTMS010001118.1:0-1525 GCA_039934195.1 Betaproteobacteria bacterium | reverse complement strand
ACCCCGGTCCCTCTATAGAGACGACAGAATATTGGGTTGCGTCAGGTGCGGCGTCTGCATCGTCACGCTCCTCGCCAAGGTGCCTAACTTGGCTTCGTCGCGATGCCTCGCGTCCATCCCCACCTGACGCAACGCGCGTTGCAAGACTTGTTCAGAGCTTCCCTAGATCGAAACATCACAACGAACGAGCAAAACGAGAGGAACAGCATGGCGCGTCTGAAAGGCAAGATCGCATGGATCACCGGCGCAGGGTCGGGCATCGGCGCTGCGGCAGCAATCGCACTCGCGCGTGAAGGCGCAACGGTGGTGTTGAACGGCAGGCGCGAGCAGCCGCTGCAGGAAGTCGCCGCCGCTGTGACCTCCGCCGGCGGAACCGCGGTCGTCAAACCGGGAGACGTGACGGTCGCTGCAACGTCGACCGACATCGCCGCGGCGATCAAGAAACAGTTCGGCCGACTCGACATTCTGGTGAACAACGCCGGCGTCAACGTTCTGCGGCGTAGCTGGGGCGAGTTGGACGCGAGCAACGCAGACGCCGTCATCGAAGGCAACCTTTCCAGTGCGTTCTACTGCGTGATCGCTGCACTGCCGATGATGCGGGCACAGGGCGATGGCGTGCTGATTCACACCGCGTCGTGGGCCGGCCGTTTCATCGGTCCGCTCGCAGGGCCGACGTACGTCGCCGCCAAGCATGCGGTCGTGGCGATGAGCCACACCATCAACGTCGAAGAGTGCGTCAACGGCATCCGCTCATCTGTGCTTTGCCCCGGCGAAGTGGCGACGCCAATTCTAGACAAGCGTCCGGTTCCGGTGAGTCAGGAAGACCGCGCGAAGATGCTGCAGCCCGACGACATGGCCGATCTCATCGTCTACGTCGCGAGCTTGCCGAAACACGTTTGCATCAACGAAGTGCTGATTAGTCCGACCTGGAATCGCGGCTATGTGGGGGCGCGATCGCTGTGAGAGAGCTCAGATGAATTTGCAACCCGATCGTGAGAGCCGCCGATCGCGAAAGGCCCGGCACCCGGGCTGAGTGTCCAGTCATTGCCTAGCGCGCGGCGCGGCGGTCTTATCGGTACTGAGCGCCGCGCGCATTTTCGCATCGAAAGAACAGTTCTCGAGTTTGATGTCTTCGAGAAATTCCCGCATACCGATGAGCGCGTCTTCTTTAGATGGTCGCCGGTGTAATAGCGGTGCGGTGATCCAGGAAATCACTCTCTTCCAGGCGACGGAGCGCCGGCCGATTCCGTAGAGATGCGGATACTTGTTCGGCGCGTTCTTCCAGGTGTAGTACGCCCAACCCGAAACGCCCAACTCGGGCCGTTCGAAAATCTGAACATTTTTCGCGACGACAGCGTAGCTGTCCTGGCCGAACTCGCCATTCCAGAGCGGCAGGCCGTGCGCGTCGGCAACGCTCTTCACACGCGTTATCTTTCCGACTGTGTCTTCACGGGTCAGCGCATCGAACCAGTTGTAGACGTGAAACGAATACGCTTGGTTAGGATCGAGGCGCATAGTAAATGGG
>JBDTMS010001117.1:0-1525 GCA_039934195.1 Betaproteobacteria bacterium | reverse complement strand
CGCAGCGCGCGAGACTCAGCTGCCGCTGGTAGTTGCATGCTTGGTAGTTGCATGCCGACTTGCATGCGCAGTGCTGTCCGGGCGACACTCACCCATGCGATCGCTTCAACTGTTTCTCTCGGATCACTTACTGGCGGCGCCAGACGATCTACGCGACGCCATCGCTCTAGCGCCTGGCTTGCATCGGCTGCTTCGGCGCGCCGGAACGCCTGACATCCTCGATCTCGATATCGACGCCGCCGTGCTCGATGCTTTCGGTGTCGTGCGCCAGCGCGACTGGCCGGTCGCGCCGATCACCTGCCTGGCGGATGGCGGCGATCCGGGTCAGCGCTTCTGGCTGCGCGCCGATCCCGTGCATCTCCGGGCGGAACGCGATGCGCTGGTGCTCGCCGACGCGCGCTTGTTCGACGTGACCCCGCAAGCGGCGCAGGCGTTCGTCGCGTCGCTCAATAACCATTTCAACGCGGACGGATTACAGTTCTTCGCATTGACCCCGAACCGCTGGTACGTCACCGCTGAGCCGGCGCCGGATCTGCAAACGCAATCGCTTAACGCCGCCGCCGGGCGCAATGTCGATCAATTCTTGCCGACCGGTAGGGACGGGCTGACTTGGCACCGCACGTTCAACGAAATCCAGATGCTGTTTCACGAGCACGCCGTCAATCAGGCGCGCGAAGGCAGCGCAGAGCTGCCGATCAACAGTGTATGGCTTTGGGGTGGCGGCGTGCTGCCGGCGATCGGGTCGAGCTTCGCCGGCGTCTGGGCGACAAATCCGATCGCACGCGGATCGGCAATCGCTTCGTCGACGCCGCTCGAGGCGGTTCCGAATCATGCATCGGCTTGGCTGCAAAGCGCGAAGCCTGGAGACCACTTGTTGATGCTGGACGATGCAGCCGACGCCGGCGCAACCCGCGCCGCCGAATTGCAGCGCCTGGACGCGCTGTGGCTCACGCCTTTGCTCGACGCCGTTTCGCGCGGACAACTCGATCGGCTCGCGTTGCACATCGCGGACGAGGCGCAAACGCTGCGCTTTACGCTGAACGCCGGCGACCGCTGGAAGTTTTGGCATGCCTGGCGGCCCGCGTGGACCGCCGATAATCTTTCTCGCCGTGATTCCTGATCGGGATGCCTAACCGCGATGCCTGACCGCGATGCCTGAAATTATCGACCGCGCATTCTCGCCCGACATCTGCGGCATTCTGATTGCAGGCGGCCTCGACCCGGTGCTCGCACGCGTGCTTGCGGCGCGCGGCGTGACCGACCTCGCGCAGCTCGACACCGCGCTGGCCCACCTCACGGCGCCGCACCGCATGTACAATCTCGCGCGGCTCGGCGAAATTCTGGCCGACGCCATCGCAGCGAACAAGCGGCTGCTGATCGTCGCCGACTACGATTCCGACGGCGCGACGGCATGCGCGGTCGGATTGCTGGCGCTGCGCCAGATGGGCGCGCAAGTCGATTACGTCGTGCCGAATCGCTTCGAATACGGCTACGGCCTGACGCCCGAGATCGTACGGCTCGCGGC
>JBDTMS010001116.1:0-1529 GCA_039934195.1 Betaproteobacteria bacterium | reverse complement strand
CGATCGACGATCTGATCGACCGCTTCGGCGAATCGTACGGGCATTTTCTCAATCAGGCCGCGCACGGCATCGACGATCGACCGTTGGTGACGCACTGGGAGCCGAAGCAGCGCAGCCGCGAGCGCACCTTTCAACAGGACACGTCGGACTGGCAGAAAATCGCGAAGGTGCTCGCGCAGTTGTCGCGCGACGTCGCCGACGAGCTGAAGGAAGATGGCTATACGGCGCGCACGATCGGCATCAAACTGCGCTTCGCCAATTTCGAAACGCTGACGCGCGACAAGACGATAGCGGTCGGCACGGATTCGCCGGAGATCATTCGCAAGGCGGCCTTCGAGTGTCTTGCACGGGTAAAGCTGGAGCGGCCTGTGCGGTTGCTAGGCGTGCGCGCGGGCGGACTGGAGAAGCGCGGCACTGCGTAATGGCTGGGACGAAACAGACGCGGCGTGCGTAACAGCGGCTTTCACCGTATCGTGATGCGCCGATCGGAGATCGCGATAAACAGAGATCGCGGCAGGGATCGCGATAACGACGCAGGGCAATGCGCTCTGTGGCTCGTACACGAACGCGACGTCATGCGGTGCTTGCAACGCATAGTTAGAAACGAATCGAAGATGCGCTTTCGCCCACCTCATCTGCCCTGCGCCCCAGCCATCGCGCCGCTAACGCGGCGCCTCGGCGCACGACGTTGCGTCGCCATTGCGAGCCTAGCTTTTTTTGCCTGTGCGACCGCCGATCTGCGGGCGAGCGCAAAAGATTCACCGGCGATGCAAGCACCAGCCGGCTCGCAAAACCTGCGCCTCGCCTCCGCCGATGAGGCCTCGATCTCCGCGCAGGCACCGCTCGGTTTCCTGCACGCCGACCGGACACGTATCGTCGACGCGGACGGCAACGCGTTGCAACTGCGGGGCGTGAACCTCGGAGGCTGGCTGCTTTGGGAGGCCTGGATCTGGGAGGGCGATATCAACGTGTTCAATTTGCCGGCGCAGGCAGAGACGAATATTCGCAAGCAACTCGCAGCGCTCGTCGGACTGCAGGAGTATCGCGCATTCGAAGCGGCGTTCTACGATAACTTTATTCGGGAAGCGGATATCGAGGCCGTCGCAGCGCACGGGTTCAACACGGTCCGCATCTTGTTCAACTACCGGCTGCTCGAAGACGACACTGCACCCGGTCGATATAAGGCGCGGGGTTGGGAAGTGCTGGACCGCTTGGTCGATCGGCTCGAAAAACATCGCGTGTACGGCGTACTCAGCATGGCCTCCGCACCCGGCGCCAGTCGGACTTGTTCACGGCCGATCCCGGCGCCGTCTCGTTGTGGGATTCGGCGCAACAACAGGAACGAACGATCGCTCTCTGGCGCGCCATTGCGGAGCGATATCGAGACCGCCCGGGGTTTGCGGCATACGACCTGCTGAACGAGCCGAAGCCCGGATCTGCGGACATGGTGTCGCTGTACGCCCGAATCGTTGCGGGCATTCGGCAGGTAGACGCTAACCACATGCTGATGGTGCAAGGGAAAACGTTTG
>JBDTMS010001115.1:0-1530 GCA_039934195.1 Betaproteobacteria bacterium | reverse complement strand
CGCCGATGTTCGGATCGTTTCGCTGCAAGCGAAACACCGATGCGCCGCCCATCCCGTCCAGCGGCTTTAACACAATGTCGCCGTGCAGCTCGAGGAATGCGCGGATCTCGCTTTCGAGCGATGTGACCAATGTCGGTACCGTGAACTCGGTGAATCGCGTGATGGAGAATTTCTCGTTGTTATCGCGCAGCGCGCGTGCGCGATTGATCACGAGCGCACCCTGGCGCTCGGCGAGCTCGAGCAGATAGGTGCTGTAGACGTACTCCATATTGAACGGCGGATCTTTGCGCATGAGCACCGCGTCGAATACGGACAGCGGGCGCTCGTGTGTTTCCTTCAGTGCGTACCAGGACTTTTTCTCCCCGGTGAGCGTCACCTGCGCGGCAATGCCGGTCACGATGCCATCGCGGCTCAACACATCCTGCTGCGATAGTACGAACAAGTTATGGCCGCGCTTTGCGGCTTCTTCCATCATCGCGAAGGAAGAATCCTTGGCCGTTTTTATGGCATCCAGAGGGTCAAGGATAAACGCGAAATCCACGATAGTGGGGGAGGCAGTTGCAGTAGGCGAGCAGTCTACGCGCTCGCCAACTTCAGTGGCTCTTCTTCAGCCGCGTCGTACGCGGCGGCCATGTCTTCCAGCTCGAGCGAGGCGGCCAGCAGTGCCAGCCGGGCGATCACGCCATACGAATAGAACCGGTTGGCCGAGCAATGCGGGCTGCCCTCGAGGTCGGGCAAGCAGGTGTCTTCGAAGGCAACCGGCGCGAACTGCATGCCGGGCGCGTTGAGATTTTCATCCTGCCCGCGCGCGGTGTGGACGCGATAGAAACCGCCGACGACGAAGTGATCGATCATGTAGATCACCGGTTCGGCGAATGCGTCGTCGACGCGCTCGAATGTGTAGACGCCTTCTTGCACCAGCGCGCGCGTGACCTGCAGCCCTTCTTTGACGACTGCCATCTTATTGCGCTGTTTGCGATTGAGATCGCGCACGTCATCCGGGCTCTTCACGCTCATCACGCCCATGCCGTAGGTGCCGGCGTCCGCTTTTACCATCACAAAAGGGTCGAGGTCGATTTTGTATTCCGTGTATTTGCGCTTGATGCCTGACAGAATGGCGCCGACGTGCTCGGCCAGACATTCTTCGCCTTGGCGATCCTGGAAATTTACTTCGCCGCAGGTGGCAAAGCTCGGATTGATCAGCCACGGATCGATGCCGACGAGCTCGGCGAACTCGCTCACGACGCGATCGTAGGCGGCAAAATGATTGGACTTCAGCCGCGTCGACCAGCCGGCGTAGATCGGCGGGATCACCGGCTGCTCGAGATTGCGCAAGATCGGCGGAATTCCCGCCGACATATCGTTGTTGAGCAACACAGCGCACGGATCGAAACCGGCGATGCCGATCCGATTGCCGGTTCGTACCAGCGGCTCGAGCAGAAGCTTGCCGCCGTCGGGCAACGCCATTTCAGTGGGCGTCTCGATCTCCGGGATCAGCGTGCCGATGCGAACCTTCATACCGGCGCGCCG
>JBDTMS010001114.1:0-1532 GCA_039934195.1 Betaproteobacteria bacterium | reverse complement strand
GGCACCTGATACTGCATAAACGCGTTGCGGCCTTCGGCATTCATCTTGTCGATGCGCGCGGCCAGTACCGGATCGTCCGGCGGCGCAAACGGCAAGCGATCGATCATCACCAGCGACAGCGCTTCTCCGCGAACGTCGACGCCTTCCCAGAACGATTGGCTGGCGACCAATACTGCATTGCCCAAGCGGCGAAAACGCTCGAGCAATTCGCTGCGCGGGCCCTCACCTTGCAGCAGCAATGGAAAGTCGTAGCCGCGCAGGCGAAAGCCGTCCTGCAAAAGCTGATGCGCCTCGCGCATTGCGCGCAAGCTAGTGAACAGCAAAAACGCGCGCCCTCGGCTTGCACCGATCGCCGGCAACACAGCCTCGACGACAGCGCGCGTATAGCCGGGACTGTTCGGTTCGGGCATGCGCTCGGGCACGTAGAGCAGCGCATGCGACTCGTAATCGAACGGGCTGTCCCAGGTTGCAGCTTGCGCGTGTTCGAGACCCATGTCAGCTTGGTAATGCGCGAAGTCGCCGTTCACCGAGAGCGTCGCCGAGGTGAAAATCCAGGCGCGCGCATCGCCGTCGACTTGCGCCCGCACGATATTGGCGATAGAAAGCGGCGTCGCATTGAGCTGCAAACTAGTATGGAACAACTCGATCCAGCGCACGGTGTCGCCTTGCGCGGCCTCTCGCCACTGGTCGATGCGTTGCGCGAGCTCTTCACCGCGGCGCAGACAATTCGCCAAGCCTTCGCTGCGGTCCGCTTGAAACTCCAGCAATGTCGTCAGCGCACCGAGCTTAGCCGACAGCGTGTTCAAAGCGTCCTGAAAATCGGCGCGATCGTCCACCGCTTTGGCGGCCTGGCGTCCGACCTCTTGCGATATCGTCAATCGCAAATCGCGCGCGGCGCGTTCCATCGCGGCTGCGGCGTCGGGTAATGCAGCGAAGTCTTTCGCACCGACGGCGGCCTCGATGCGCGTATCGCGAGCGAGCTCGACGAGCTGCGCGGTAGAAACGCTCTGGCCGAAGAACAACGTCGCGGTCTCGGGAAGCTGATGCGCTTCGTCGAAGATCACCGTGTTGCACGCGGGCAGCAGCTCGGTGATGCCTTCGCCGCGTAACATCAAGTCGGCAAAGAACAGATGATGGTTCACCACTACGACATCGGCGGCGAGCGCCTGCTTGCGCGCCTCCATCACGAAACAGTCCTTGTAGCGCGGACAATCGCCGCCGAGACAGTTGTCACGCGTCGACGTGACGAGCGGCCAGATGGTCGCGTCCTCCGGCACCTCGGATAAGCCGCTGCGATCGCCGCTCTTCGACGTGCGTGCGTAACGCTCGAGCAACTTGAGATGAATCGCGTCGTCGCGATTGGCAAACCGTCCATCGAGCAACTGACGATCGAGATGGTAGTGGCACACGTAGTTGGCGCGGCCCTTCAACACGGCGACCGTGACCGGCACGCGCAGCGCCTTGCGCAGCGTCGGAATGTCGCGATTGAACAGCTGGTCTTGCAGCGTTTTGGTACCGGTCGAAACGATGAC
>JBDTMS010001113.1:0-1533 GCA_039934195.1 Betaproteobacteria bacterium | reverse complement strand
GTTGTGCGAGCAGTACCGCCACTCCTAACCCGCAACTGTCTGAGGGACACCGCCTACGTGAGACAGTGAACCGCTATGGCCTAACTTTGTTAGTTCAACAACCGCTTACTTTCTTAGTACGACTTCGCGTTGAAATACTATAGTCCTCGCTTCGCAACTTCCCACCGACCATAAGCGCTGTGCCGTCATTAACGCCTAGCACGCTAGCGAGCGGCGATGGTATTTGCATCCCGTCCGCCAGCACAATTTCAGCGGCAGACACCGGCTTGCTAACTCGCCGGTATAGACATAGCTCGACCCTAAATGAACGATCAGGATGCTAGTCGCTAGCGAGTCTCATGGCGCTCGGGCGATTCCCGCAGTAGCAGTTTGTATAGTTGGCGCAGGGGCTGCCGGCATCACGCTGGCATGCGAACTGGACGGTTGCGGTTTTTCGGTGCTGTTGCTCGAGGCTGGCGATTTTAAGTCAGATGCTGTTCTTAACGAGCACTACCGAGGCACCGCCAGCGCACCACACCCGGATCCAACTCAGTATCGCCGCATGGGCTTCGGCGGCACGACCAGAATCTGGGGTGGTCGCTGTGTACCGTTTGAGCCAATCGACTTCGAGCGTCGCGAATACGTTGCGAACAGTGGCTGGCCGATCCGCTATGACGAAGTTGCGCGTTATTATCCGCGCGCCCTTGGATACTGCGACGCCGGTAAGTTCGATTTCTCAGCATCCGGTTCGCTTTCTGGTGCACCGGCAACCATACCGGGATTCGACGGCGACGGAATCGTGCTCCATGACTGCATCGAGCGCTACAGCCTTCCCACGAATTTTGGCACGCGTTACCGCAAGAAGCTCGAACGATCTGCGAACGTCACCACGCTGCTTAACGCTCGTTGCGTCAAACTCAACAAGAGCGGCGGCGATGACCGTATCGAAACGGTTGAGATCGTCGACCGCAATGGGACTCGTCGGTTGATTCGGGCTGAGCGATTCGTGCTTGCAACCGGCGGTATCGAGACCGCGCGCTTGCTGCTTGCATCGGACGAGGACGGCATTGGACTAGGCAATCGCGGAGATAAAGTCGGCCGCTACTATGCTTGCCACTTTGAGAATACTTTCGGCAAGCTGGTGCCGCGCGAGACAGTAGTAAGCTTCGATTTCGAAAAGACCGACGATGGCGTCTATTCTCGCCGCAAGCTTATGTTCGCACCTGAAGCGCAGCGTCGACACCGACTGCTGAACACTGCGTTTCGCCTACACTTCCCGGCTTATTCCGACCCGTCGCATGGCAGCGCGGTACTGTCGACAATCTTCCTCGCTAAATCGATGCTGATACCGGAATACCGGGCGATTATGCAGCACGGCACTACGACATCGACTGCGACGCCGCTCGCCTCGCATCTATACAACGTCTCGACCGGTATCCCGCACTTATTGAGATTCAGCTACGACTATTTCTTCCGTACCAAACTAGCGACCCGCAAGCTCCCCTACACGCTGGTTGCAAATGCCGATGGCAGCTACCCTTTGGAATTCAACTG
>JBDTMS010001112.1:0-1534 GCA_039934195.1 Betaproteobacteria bacterium | reverse complement strand
CTGCACAAACGCTGCCGACCTCGACGCCGGAACAAGTCGGCATGTCGAGCGAGCGTCTGGCGAAAATCGCCACGGTGTTCAAAAAGGAAATCAGCGATGGAAAGTTTCCGGGTGCCGTGATCGCAATCGCGCGCAAAGGGAAAGTCGTCTACTTCGAAAGCTTCGGCTCGCGCGACGCAGCCAGCAGCCAGCCGATGTCAAAGGATGCGATCTTTCGCATCTACTCGATGACCAAGCCGCTAGTCTCGGTTGCAGCGATGATTCTTATGGAAGACGGCCGTCTGCAGCTCACCGATCCGATCGCCAAATTTCTGCCGCCGTTTGCGAAAATGCAAGTGAGCGTCGCGAGCAAGAACGACGCGGGCAACATCTACTACGACGTCGTCCCGGCAGCAAAGCCGATCACGGTGCAAGATCTTCTGCGCCACACGGCGGGCCTAACCTATGGCGAGCTGACGACCAATCCTGCGGTGAAGGACGCCTATGGGAAAGCGTCGCTGTACAAGCCCGGGGCGCACGAATACGAAGCGCGTGAACTGACGCCGGCCGAAGAAGTCGATCGGCTCGCTGCTATTCCGTTGATCCACCAACCCGGTACGACATGGGAATACAGCATGGCTTCCGATGTATTGGGGCGCGTGGTCGAGGCGGTTTCGGGGCAGCGTCTGGACGACTTCCTGCAGGCGAGACTGTTCGGTCCACTGCAGATGGCGGACACCGGATTCTCCGTTTCATCCGACAAACAATCGCGATTGGCTGAGCCGCTCGCCAAAGATCCGACGACCGGCAAGCCGAACTTGCTGATCGATGTGTCGAAGACGCCGAACAATGATTCCGGCGGCGCCGGCGGTGTTTCCACCGTAACCGATTACTTGCGCTTCGCCGAAATGATGCGTTCCGGCGGCGCGCTGAACGGCAAGCGCATCCTGAGCCGCACGAGTGTCGAGCTCATGTCGTCGGATCATCTCGGCCCGCGCGTCGTCATGGGCCTGACCCCTGGCGAGCTCGTGCTCGGCACGCCGGGCTATACGTTTGGACTGGGGTTTATGGTGCGACAGGGTGCCGGCATCGCGGGCGTGCCCGGCTCCGCAGGCGAATACATGTGGGCGGGCTACGCCGGCACATTTTTCTGGATCGATCCGAAAGAGCAGCTGGTTGCGGTGATGATGACGCAAGCGCCTGGGCCGTCACGGCCGTACTATCGTAGAGAGCTGAAGCAACTGGTGTATCAGGCGATCGTCGATTGAACGCGCGCTTTCGTAAGACGGCGCGCGCCGTTGCAACGCCGAACGCGCCCTCGCGTGGCTGCCCGTGAGCATCGCCATTCGGAGTTGCGATCTTCCAACGCTGATGGGACCGTCTCTCGCTCATCGCTAACGCCATACCGCCGGGCAATACGCGGCGTGCTCGCCATCTTTGGGTTGGCGCTGCCGGTATTTTTGATGCCTCAGCGGCGGACGCTAAAGCGTCGCGAACATCGCAACCACCGATACCGCCATCACCATGGTGGCTGCCCAGCCGATCCGCGTGAGTC
>JBDTMS010001111.1:0-1537 GCA_039934195.1 Betaproteobacteria bacterium | reverse complement strand
TGCGTGCCTCATCCCAGGCTTGATTGATGGCGACTTCGAATCCGAAGCTGTCGGCCGAGCCGTGGCTCTTCACTACGATGCCGCGCAAGCCGAGCAAGCTGGCGCCGTTGTAGCGGCGCGGATCGACACGGTGACGAAAATGATTGATTACCGGCAGGGCGACCAGGCCGCAAAGCTTAGTGACGATGTTGCGCGTAAATTCTTCGCGGAGATAATCGCGCAGCATACGGGCGAGCTCTTCCGAGCCCTTCAAGAAAACGTTCCCGACGAAACCGTCGCAGACCACGACATCGGTCGTGCCGCGATACACATCGTCGCCTTCGACGTTGCCGTAGAAGTTCAGGCCGCTGGCTTTCAGCAGTTCGCCCGCCTGCTTGACGACGTCATTGCCTTTAATCTCTTCGGAGCCGATGTTCAGCAAGCCTACGCTCGGCTTATCGATCTGGTCGACGACGCTCACCAGCACCGAGCCCATGACGCCGAATTGCAGCAGATGGACCGGGCTGCAATCGACGTTCGCGCCCAGATCGAGGATGCAGGTTTTGCCGCGGCGAGTCGGCAGCATCGACGCAATCGCCGGCCGCTCGACGCCGGGCAGCATCTTCAGCACGAAACGCGAGATTGCCATCAGCGCGCCGGTGTTACCGGCACTGACGCACGCATCGGCGGCGCCGGTCTTGACCAGATCGATTGCGACGCGCATCGACGAATCGCGCTTGCCGCGCAAAGCGCTGGCGACCGGTTCGTCCATGGCAACGACTTCGGACGCGTGGTGCACGACGACGCGAGCGTCGTTGGTCAGACCCGCACGCAGAATCTCGGCGCGCAGGACATTTTCCTGTCCAACCAGAACTACCCTCGCCGAAGGATTCTTCGCGAGAAAATTCGCAGCAGCCGGTACAGTGACATGCGCGCCGTGGTCGCCGCCCATGCAATCGAGAGCGATCGCGCTGCCCATCAGCGGGACGCGGGCAATGGACTGCGAATCAAGCGGCGCAGCAACGACCCGGCCGCAATGGGCCACCCTGCAACGGGAAGCACGCCGAGCGTCACGGGAACGAGTTACTACTCAGCCGGCGACGCGGCATTGCTTGGGTTGGCGCGCCGAGTGCTGCCGAGGCGCCTGCCGTATACACCGCTCAGTCTTCGCGTGTCTTGACGACTTTCTTTCCCCGGTAGTACCCGGTTGGGCTGATGTGATGACGCAGATGGACTTCACCCGAGCCGGGCTCGATTGCCAAAGGCGGATTGCCGAGCGCATCGTGCGAGCGGCGCATGTTGCGCCGGGATGCGGATTTCTTGTTTTGCTGAACTGCCATGGGGTGTGCTCCTCAACGAGATGCGCGAGATGATGCGCTGGTTATTTTCGAAATTGCGCGAGGACCGCGAACGGCGATAGTTCCGCCGGCCCTTGGTCGCCCGCGTCGGCCTGACAATCCCCCTGGGGATGGTAGGCTGCAATCGGTAAGCTCAACACGACTTCCTGATCGATCAAGTCGCGCACATCGAGCGTGCTCGACAGCGGAATCGTATCGAT
>JBDTMS010001110.1:0-1546 GCA_039934195.1 Betaproteobacteria bacterium | reverse complement strand
TCTCGGTGCGCGAGCCGTCCATCGCTTCGACCCACCAGCGCCCCGACAGCGGCAGAATCCATTGCGGCGTCGGGTTCTCGTGCCACTCGCCCACCCAGCCGACCGGCAGGACGACGAACACGACCGTCGCTTCGCCCCTTGCCTGCTGGTCATTCCACTGAGGCGCGGCATCGCCCACGCCGCCGAGGTCGAAGCGATCGAGCGCGCAGCGCGCGTGATGACTGACGCCCTCGGCGTCGGTCCATAGATGCCAGTAGCCGACGCTCTGCGCGGCGCCGGAAGCCTTGCTGTTTTTTCCCTCCATGAAAGTCCTCGCGTTGCCTTACGTGTAGATGACGATCAGCAGCAAGCCACCGACCAGCCCGAAATTTTTCAGGAAGTCCCACAGGTGCCGGTTGCCCTCGCTGTCACGCGACGACCAGAAATCGGAGAAGTTCCAGAACGGGTGATAGAGCACCGCGGTCGCGACGCAATAGGCGGCCAGTACCAGCGCTGCGATATGGGGATACCAACCGAAGACGATGCAGATCGGCGTCACGATCTCGACCGCTATCGCCGCGATGACGAGCGGCGCTCCCAAAGGCAGGAACGACGACTCGGCCTGCTTTTTCGCATCGCTCCAATGCACGATCTTGTCGAGCGCGGAAAACGGGAACAGCACGACCAGGCAGATGCGAGCGAGCGCGGCGACGGTCTCGATTGCACTCATCGTTGCATCGCGCCTTGATCACGGATTTCAGGACGCGTTGCACCCAGACGTTGCTCGATCATGTTCGCCACGCGCAGCGCGTTCGCGATGATCGTCAACGTCGGATTCACCGCGCCGATCGAAGGAAAGAAACTCGCGTCGGCAAGATAGAGATTGTCGAGTTCGTGCGCCTTGCAATCGAGGTCGAGCACCGAGCTTTCCGGGTCGACGCCGAAGCGCGCGGTGCCTGCCTGATGCGCGGTACCGCCGATCGGGATGTCCTTGCCCAGGTAGAGCTTGCGTTCGAGCAGATGGGGATGCGCGTCGGCGTGCGTCAACAGTTCTTCGAGCTTGGCCTTGAGACGTCGATGCGCCTGCATGTTGTTCTCCGTCAGATCGAGCACGACTCTTCCATCGCGCTCGAGGCGAATCTGGTTTTCGGGTCGCGGCAGGTCTTCGCTCGACAGCCAGAAATCCAGGGAGTGACGCGCCATCAAATCGAACGGCATGTCCGGCACCCACGACAACCAGTCGGGCAGCGCCTCGGCGCGAATCTGCTCGGGATGCGACTTGCCCATCATCTGGATCAGGCCGAGCGGATAGTCGCAATCGGGGGCGCCGAAATAAAAATCGCTGACGGCAAGCGTCTTCTGGAACACCGTGTCGTTGGGTTCGCGAGCGAGCGCCATCAGCACCGACTGGTTGTGGCGCATGTAGTTACGGCCCACTTGATCCGAGCCGTTGGCGAGGCCGTTCGGATGCGCGGCATTGGCCGAGCGCAGCAACAGCAAGGCCGAGCTCAATGCGCCGCAGGCCACGACCACGATATCCGCCGCGTAGCGGTCGTGTGCGCCATCG
>JBDTMS010001109.1:0-1552 GCA_039934195.1 Betaproteobacteria bacterium | reverse complement strand
CGCCCACGGCGATTTGATGGTCGTCGAATTATGTCTAATACTGTTTCTCTTACGGCCACAATGAGCAAGAACCAATGGAAGATCTAGAGCGCATGGCGGTCTTTGCCCGGGTAGTGGAGGCAAAAAGCTTCTCTGCGGCGGCGCGCAGGCTCGGACTATCTAAATCGCTGGTAAGCAAGCACGTGACGCAACTCGAGAAGTCCGTTGGCGTGCGGCTGTTGAATCGCACGACCAGGAACATGAGCCTTACCGAAGCCGGCGCGGGTTTCTACGAGCACTGCGCGCGCATCGTGGAAGAATTAGCGGAAGCGAAGTTGGGCGTCGGTCGCCTCCATTCCGAACCGCGAGGCATGCTGCGCATTAGCTCATCGGTTGCTTTCGGCCGATTGCATATCACGCCGGCAGTGGTCGATTTCCTCGCGACATACCCGGAAGTGAGAGTCGACATGGTCACGACGGATCGCTTCGTGGATCTGGCGGAGGAGGGTTTTGATCTCGTAGTTCGAATCATGAGCGAGCCCGCGCTAAACGTTGTAGCACGCAAACTCGCAGCGGTTCGTCGAAAGATGTGCGCGACACCGGAATACTTCGCTCGCAAGGGCGTCCCGCAGACACCCGGCGATTTGGAGCGGCACAATTGCCTGACATACACATCCGTCAATCCTCAGGACTCGTGGCGGCTGCGCGGCCCCGACGGCGATATTTCCATACGGTCGTCGGGCAACTTGCGGCTCAACGACGATGACGCGCTTGCCGAAGCGGTGTTACGCGGCCTCGGCATTGCGCTGCTGCCGACATTCATCATTGGCAAAGAGCTGCAAAGCGGACGATTGCAGTCGGTGCTGTCTGAGTACATCCCGCTGGAACGCCATATCTACGCTGTGTATCTGCCCACCCGCTATGTCTCAGCAAAGGTCAGGGTTTTCATCGATTATCTGCTGAAGCGCTTCGGACCCGAGCCTTACTGGGATCGGGCGTAACGCTTGCCGCGGGCTACTCTCCCTTCGTGAACAGAAAGTTGTTATCGGCGTGTGGTATGTGGCACGCGAAGCACGCTACACCGCCGTCTTTGACGACGGGCGCGCTAGGATCACCACCCTTGAACGCTTGGAAGCCCCAACCGCCCGTCTGCTTGAAGCGCTCCGCGTCGCGCAGCATCACTGCGACGACCTTGCGGGCATCCTGCTTCAACGTATCGTTGCCCTCGTCCTTATAGCCGAACCGATCGACCACGAATATCGCGCCGTCCGCAAACGTACCGGTACGCAATCCAGCTCGCGCCCCTTCGTTCACATAGACATTTTGAATGCCGACTTCACCTTCGGGTGCATGTCCCTTCAAATTGACCGTTGTGTGGTGCTGATACCAGTCTCGAAAGGCAGCCGGAAACGGGATGGAACCGTCGTCCTGCGCGAGCGTTGCAAGAGATGTTATTGCGAGCATGACGGCGAAAGCCAAGACGAGCCTGCGGATCATTCCGGTCTCCTCACGTAGTTTTGATACTGGCGTGCAGCACCGCCGCAACAGCAGTCGCGGCCCTGTCGAATACTAT
>JBDTMS010001108.1:0-1552 GCA_039934195.1 Betaproteobacteria bacterium | reverse complement strand
CGTACGCAGGCAGCATCATGGGGCGCGAAATCGTCTACGAGCGCGCGCGAGCGCAAGTGCAGGCCGATATCGACAAATTGAATCCGAAGATATCGAAGTCCCGTTGACTCAGCCACGCGCTAGACCTGGCAGCCACGCGCTAAACCTGGTCGCGCGAGGCGGCCAGCGGTTCGGCGTTGCGTCGGTGGATCGACGCCACCAGCGTAGCAATCAATGCTATCGCGCATCCCATTCCCACGTCGTACAGGCGCGCCCACAACACGTGTGATCCTGCGGCGGCACCAGGACTGGCAAGCTCGACGACCAACAGCAAAAACACGGTTACCGCAGCGAATCCCAGCGCGGGGTTGAGCGACAGGCCGACGCGCGCAAACGCCGCTGCAGCCGTTGCCAATATCGCAACTGCAAGCGGTTGCTGGAAGGCGTGATACAGCAGGTCTGCGATCGGAATGCCGATGAGCGTACCGATCGCGTATTGCACGATCAAACCGAAGCTCACCACACCCTCGCGGCGCATCACCATCATGGCGGTCAGCGTGGCCCAATAACCGTTGCTCACGCCGAGCTTCGAAGCCGCCAGCAGGGCGAGCGCCGCCGCTGCCGCATAGCAAAGCGCGAACCGCGGTCCGGCATCTGTGCCGGCCAAAGCGCGATGCATCGCGGTGTGCCAGTCCATCGGATTGCGATCGACCGGAATGCCGAACGACTTCCAGACCAGAAATGCCGAACCCAGCGCGCTGACGCCACCAAGTACAAGCGCGTAATAGACGTGCGCGTCCGTGATCTGCATGCCTACACCCGCAACTACTGCAAGCGCACCGAATCGCGCCACTGTCGCGATCGCCGGATGCGCTCCGCTTACCCATCCTGCTATGAGCGCCGCGAGCAGAACTATCGCTTCTGCGGCATACATCGTGTCGCCGAACTTGTCGCCGATCGTGCCGCCGATCACAATCACCAGCCACGCCATCGTCATCGTTCCGGCGCGTGTTGCGTGAGTCGACCCGGTGTCGGCCAACGTTACGAATAGCGCGGTGGCACCTCCGGCCACCCCCGCAATGGCATGTCCCGCGAGCAGAAAACCGATCAGCGGGATGCCGACGGCGAGCGCCATTCGCAGCGTTACCGCAAAAGGTTCACGCCCTGCGTCGATCTTGAACAGATCTCGATACCACGCTGTCGTCACGGCATACCTACGCGTGCATTGACGGGAAACTGCAGCTTGCGCAATGAGAAGCACCGCGCGCCGCACGTGGAGTCAATGGACTCCGACGACATTGTCCGCGGTGCGAACCGTTTGGCGTTCAAGATGATCTCGAACGCGGTGTTCCATGTCCAGTACACCGACGTATAAGCTGTGCATGAGCTGACAAAGAATGCGGGATGTTATCGCATGCAGGCCAGACGTTGGACTTTTGCGAAGTTAGCCGAGCCTCATCCCCCGAGCAATGGTATCAGCCGAGCCGCACCGCCCCATCCTTCAACACCGCCTCGGGCTGCAGCGCTTGCGTCTGCGTGCCGAACTGCGCGGCTTTCAATTCCGTTTGTGCCG
>JBDTMS010001107.1:0-1555 GCA_039934195.1 Betaproteobacteria bacterium | reverse complement strand
ACCTTGTCCGGAGAAGGCAGTCTGCTGCAACTGATTCAGCTGGTGCCGACGCAGCTTGCGCGCGACGCCGAGACCGTGCAGACCATGTATCAGGATTACCAGGAGCTGTCGCTTTCGCGTCAAGGTTTGAAACGGCTGTATGGTTTGTCGCTTACATTGGCTTTGCTGCTCGCCCTGCTGAGCGCGCTGGTGATGGCGATCGCGTTCAGCGAGCGCCTATCCGCACCGTTATCGGTGCTTGCTGCGGGTACGCGCGCGGTTGCGCAAGGCGACTACAGTCAACGCCATCCGGTGCGCTCGCACGATGAGCTCGGCGTGCTGACGGCGTCGTTCAATACGATGACGCGCCAGCTTGCGGAAGCGCGTACGCAGGTGCAGCAGAATCAAAACGAGATGGAAGCGGCCAAGGCGTATCTGGAAAGCATCCTCGCGAAGCTCTCTGCCGGAGTACTATCCTTCGATGGCGCGCGGCGGTTGCGCTCCGCCAATCCCAGCGCCGATCAAATTCTGGGCGTGGCATTGTCGCCGCTCACCAGCATCGATTTGAGCGAATGGGCCACGCAGGAACCGCGGCTCGGCGGCGTCGGCGGCGCCATCGAGGAGGCGATCGACGAGGGCGGCAGCGAAGCGTGGGAAAAGCAAATCGAATTTGCCAGTCCGGGCGGGAAGAAGGTGCTGCTGCTGCGCGGCTCCACATTGCAGGTAGAGAGTGAAGGTGGCTTTGTGCTGGTGTTCGATGACATAACCAGGCTGCTGCAAGCGCAGCGGTTCGCGGCCTGGGGCGAAGTCGCGCGCCGCCTGGCACATGAGATCAAGAATCCACTGACGCCGATTCAATTGTCCGCTGAGCGATTGACGCACCGCTTGGCTGACAAACTCTCGCCGGCGGACGCTGAAGTGCTGACGCGCGCGACCCAGACGATCGTCGCGCAGGTCGCGCAGCTGAAAGGCATGGTCGACGCGTTTAGCCAGTACGCGCGCTCGCCTGAAGTGCAGCTCGAGCCGCTCGACCTCAATCGTGTCATTCGCGAAGTGCTGGCGCTGTACGAATCGCACGGCCGCGGGATGATTCTGGATATCGACGAAGCGCTGCCGTGGGTGATGGGCGATCCGGCGCGCCTGCGGCAGGTGATCCACAACCTTTTGCAGAACGCAGAACAGGCAGTCGCAGAAATAAGCGAGCCGCACATCGTGATCCGCACGGACAATGCGAACGGCGCAGCGCGCCTCACGGTCCGAGATAACGGCAGCGGCTTTCCCGCCGATATTATGGCCCGCGTATTCGAACCCTACGTCACTACCAAGGCGCGCGGCACCGGTCTGGGCCTTGCGATCGTGAAGAAGATCGTCGAGGAGCACAGCGGAATTATCGAGATCCGCAACGTCGAGTCTGCCGGTGCAGAGGTCGCCATCGTATTGCCGCCGGCGCCGGAGAATCGGCGCGCGGATCTACAGCAAAACAGTCTCAAGGTCGGATAACAAATGAGCCAGATTCTAGTCGTGGACGACGAAATCGGAATTCGCGAATTGCTGTCGGAAATCCTGCGCGACGAAG
>JBDTMS010001106.1:0-1557 GCA_039934195.1 Betaproteobacteria bacterium | reverse complement strand
TGGTCGGCGCGCAGCGGGACGGCAATCCGATCCCGGCCGGCAAAGATGCGCTGGTGTCGCGCGCGTTGTCGGCGCTCGAGTTCGTCGGCATTGCAAATCGCGCTCACATGATCGTGCGCAATCTGCCGTACGGACATCAGCGCCTGGTTGAAATCGCACGCGCGCTGGCCGGTCATCCCAAGTTGCTGCTGCTCGATGAGCCAGGCGCCGGCCTCAACCAATTCGAAAAGCAAGAGCTCGTCGCGCTGCTCAAACGCATGCGTGGCCACGGGCTCACCGTCTTTCTGATCGATCACGACATGGGGTTGGTCGAGAAAGTGTCGGACACAATTACCGTGCTCAACTTCGGCAAGAAGATCGCCGAAGGCACCCCGCAGGATGTGCTGCGCCACCCCGACGTTATCGCCGCCTACCTGGGCGAAGGACCGACACATGCGCCTGCTCGAGCTTAAAAACGTATCGAGCGCCTACGGCAGTGTCGAAGCACTGCGCGGGGTTACCTTGCACGTCGACGCGGGCGAGGTGGTTACCTTGCTCGGCGCGAACGGCGCCGGCAAGAGCACCACCTTGCGCACGATCTCCGGATTGATCCGACCGACCAGCGGCGAAGTCTGGTTCGAAGGCCAGCGCATCGACACCGCCTCGCCGGAGCAGATCGTGCGCATGGGCATCAGCCACGTGCCCGAAGGCCGGCGCATTTTTCCCGGCCTGACGGTGAAAGAAAATATCATGCTCGGCTCGACCAGCCGCGGCCATCTGTCGAAGCAGGAGATGGCGCGCGGTGTCGACGAGATGTTCGCCATCTTCCCCGACATCAAGCGCTTCGAAGACGCGCTCGGCTGGACCTTGTCCGGCGGCCAGCAGCAAATGCTCGCCGTTGCGCGCGGACTGATGGCGAAACCTAAGCTGCTGCTGCTCGACGAGCCTTCTCTGGGTCTCGCGCCGGTCATCGTGCAGCAACTGTTTGCAACCATCCGCGAAATCCACGCGTCCGGTACAACCATTTTATTAGTGGAACAGAACGCGAATATGGCGCTGTCGGTCGCGGCGCGCGGATACGTTCTGGAAACCGGCACCATGACGGTCGAAGGGACCACCGCCGACCTGCTCGACAACGAGGCAGTGCGGGCCGCCTATCTGGGCGGGCACGCCGCGTAACCCGGCACCGCCGGGCGCGGGCGGACTTGTTCGCTCGCGTCTAGCGCGTCCTCGTTGCATGCTGCGATCGTGTTGCCGCCGATCTTCTGCCGCAGAATTCTCTAGATGCGACTGCGAGTGGTGCAGTCGGCGCCACCCGCAACTACTTCGTGCTGGATTCGTACGACCGCGACGCGTATCGTGAGTGTGCTCGCACCAGTCACCATTCCGGTGCCGGCATCGCGCTCACGCGCACGGGGCCGGTGCGATAACACAGCAATCGAAAGCCGGCGCAACACCACAGCTCAGAATTTTTAGCGCGGTAATTCCAATGTTTACGTGGAATATCGACGTCGAGCACAGCACGGTCACGCTTCTTGCGAAAGCGGGTGTGCGTCTATCGACGGAGCGCACTTGAGC
>JBDTMS010001105.1:0-1560 GCA_039934195.1 Betaproteobacteria bacterium | reverse complement strand
TAAACTTTTGCTTTTCCCCGGTCTGAGTGACTACAGATAGAGTGCGCCAGGTACTTATTAGAGGACAAACTTGTGTTTGATCGGCAACGGCGACAGGTTTTTCGTCGAGATAAACCTCAGCATTAGCGCTCACCTGCCAGTGGATAGTCGTACAAAAACCAGGCAGGACGAGACGGCGGTCGCTGACAAAGGTTATTTCTGTATCATCTACTTTGGCATGAATAACGCTAGGGCGCAGTGACAAATAGAGTAGCGGAATTGTTGACGCAAACAGTGCAAAGATCAGAAATCCAATCCAGAGCAATCGTTTCCGCGTCAATTCATTCCCCTGTGCTCTGCAATAATGTATATGTTAACAATAATGGCAACTCTAGCAGGAAGCAAAAAGTAAAGGAAGGCTCAAAAAGCGAGGAGGATCCGATGCGAAATGAGTACCGTCTATCTGACCCATCAAGGCTAAGAAAAATGGGATAGAGTTGGTTAATTAGGCCAGCGCAGCAAAATGCTGAGTTGTTCAACATGTGTGCAGCATCTACGAGCGATTATTCCGCCAGCATTGCTCGCCCTACATTTTTGCCTGTAACCTGCTCTATCCCTCTAAATTCTGATAATCCTCCCTATCCAGATTCTGAAATGGGGGGTATTTACTTCAAGGCCAGCGAGCGCGATTCGATGATGCCCGTCGCCATTTTTGCGAAATCATCGACCGACATTGCGCCGAGGTCTTCGTCCGTGCGCAGACGCACACTGACATTCCCGGCTGCCGCGTCACGGTTGCCGACAATCAGCATATAGGGAATCTGGCGGTCGCGGTTGGCGGCGATCTTGGCCTGCATCCGCGATTTGCCTGCATCGACTTCGACGTGCATTCCCTGAGCGCGCAGCTTCGCCGCGACGCCATTGGCATACTCGATATTGCCGTCCGTCACCGGGATCATAATCACCTGCACCGGAGCCAGCCAGACCGGGAACTCCCCGGCGAAATGCTCGATCAGGATCGCGACGAAGCGCTCGATGCTGCCGAACGGTGCGCGATGGATCATGACCGGGCGCTGGCGTGAGCCATCCTCGGCGACGTATTCCAGATCGAAGCGCTCCGGCAGCGTGTAATCGACCTGCACCGTCCCCAACTGCCATTCGCGCTTGAGCACGTCGCGGAAGATGAAGTCGAGCTTCGGCCCGTAGAAGGCCGCTTCGCCTTCCTCGACGTTGTAGGGCAGACCGAGTTCGTCGCAGGCTTCGATGATAGCGCTCGTCGCCTTCTCCCACAGTTCGTCGCTGCCAACGTACTTCTCGCTCTTGGGATCGCGAACGCCGACGCGGGCGCGGAAATCTGCGAAGCCGACCGTGTTGAACACGTACTGGATCAGCTTGACGACGTTCTTGAACTCCGCCAGCAGTTGATCCGGCGTGACGAAGATGTGCGCATCATCCGTCGTGAAGCCGCGCACCCGCGTCAGGCCGTGCAGTTCGCCCGACTGCTCATAGCGGTAAACCGTGCCGAACTCCGCCAGACGCACGGGCAGGTCGCGGTACGAGTGCATGTCGTCCTTGTAGATC
>JBDTMS010001104.1:0-1563 GCA_039934195.1 Betaproteobacteria bacterium | reverse complement strand
CGGCGCGCGAAGTGCATCACTTCGCGCTGCTCGGCGGGTATGGCGCTGAAGCGATCCATCCGTATCTAGCGTTGGAGACGCTGATCGAGCTGTCCAAGAACGGACAGCTCAGCGATATCGATCAGAAGAAAGCCTGTAAGAATTTTACCAA
This sequence comes from Betaproteobacteria bacterium, assembly GCA_039934195.1. Classification (GTDB taxonomy): domain Bacteria; phylum Pseudomonadota; class Gammaproteobacteria; order Burkholderiales; family SHXO01; genus SHXO01. Next base: position 1,412 of record JBDTMS010001104.1, on the reverse strand, counting down.
GGCGGTCGGCAAAGGGCTGCGCAAGGTGATGTCCAAGATGGGCATCTCGACTTACATGTCGTATACCGGTGCGCAAATTTTCGAAGTCGTCGGGCTGTCGAAAAGCGTCGTCGACAAATACTTCACGGGCACGACGACCAATATCGAAGGCATCGGCATCTTCGAGATCGCGGAAGAAGCGATTCGCCACCACACCGCAGCGTTCAGCGACGACCCCGTGCTGAACGGCAGTCTCGAAGCCGGCGGCGAGTACGCGTTTCGGGTACGCGGCGAAGAACACATGTGGACGCCGGACGCGATTGCGAAACTGCAGCATTCGGCGCGCAACAACAGCTATTCGACGTACAAAGAATACGCGCACATCATCAACGACCAGTCGAAGCGCCATATGACGTTGCGCGGGCTGTTCGAATTCAAGTTCGATCAGTGCACCGCGATCCCCATCGACGAAGTAGAGCCCGCCAAAGATATCGTGCGGCGCTTTGCAACCGGTGCGATGTCGCTCGGTTCGATTTCGACGGAAGCGCATACCACACTGGCGGTCGCGATGAATCGCATCGGCGGCAAATCGAATACCGGAGAAGGCGGGGAAGACTATCGGCGGTTCGCGCCGATCGAAGCGGGAGAAACGCTGGCTTCCCGCCTTGGCCGCGATCGTATCGAGCGCGACATCGAGCTGAAGGCAGGCGACTCGCTGAAGTCGAAGATCAAGCAGGTTGCGTCGGGGCGCTTCGGGGTCACCGCTGAATATCTGGCGTCTGCGGAGCAAATCCAGATCAAGATTTCGCAAGGTGCGAAGCCCGGCGAAGGCGGTCAGCTGCCGGGACGCAAGGTCTCCGAATATATCGCCGAGCTGCGCTACTCGACGCCGGGAGTCGAGCTGATTTCGCCGCCGCCGCATCACGACATTTACTCCATCGAAGACATCGCGCAACTGATCCACGATCTGAAGAATGCGAATCCGACCGCATCGGTCAGTGTGAAGCTCGTATCCGAAATCGGTGTGGGTACGGTCGCGGCCGGCGTCGCGAAAGCCAAGTCCGACCATGTGACCATCGCGGGACACGACGGCGGCACCGGCGCATCGCCGTGGTCGTCGATCAAGCACGCGGGCACGCCTTGGGAGCTCGGCCTCGCCGAAACGCAACAGACTCTCGTACTCAATCGCTTGCGCGGCCGCATCGCTGTGCAAGTCGACGGTCAGATGAAAACCGGCCGCGACGTCGTCGTCGGTGCGATGCTCGGCGCTGACGAATTCGGTTTCGCCACGGCGCCACTGGTGGTTGCCGGCTGCATCATGATGCGCAAATGCCACCTCAACACCTGCCCGGTCGGCGTGGCGACGCAGGATCCCGTGTTGCGCAGGAAATTCGTCGGCCAGCCTGAACACGTCATCAATTTCTTCTTCTTCA
>JBDTMS010001103.1:0-1568 GCA_039934195.1 Betaproteobacteria bacterium | reverse complement strand
AGTTGTCACGCTGCAGAAAGCCTTGATCCGCCATCCAGTAGTCGTTGAACATCTTCGAGAGATATTTGTTCCCGGTGTCGCAGATGAACGTGACCACGCGCTTGGGCTCGCGCTGCGCCCGGCAGTAATGCAGGGCCGCCGCCACCAGCGTGCCAGACGATGATCCGGCGAGGATGCCTTCTTTTTGCAGCAGCTCGCGCGCGGTGTTCATGCTTTCCGCATCGCTGATCGAGTAGGCCAGCTTCACGCGCGACAGATCGGCGACCGGCGGAATGAAATCTTCGCCGATGCCCTCGACCAGCCAGCTGCCTGCCTCGCCGTAGGTCCCGGTCTTCACGTAATCGCACAACACCGAACCGACCGGATCGGCCAGCACCATCTCGGTTTTCGGAGACACGCGATTGAAGAAGCGCGAGAGTCCGGTGATGGTGCCACCGGAGCCGACCCCGCAGACCACGGCGTCGACTTGATGCTGCATTTGCTGCCATATTTCCGGGCCGGTGGTCTTCTCGTGCGCTTCCGGGTTGGCGGGGTTGCCGAACTGATTGACGAAAAAGCCGCCGGTCTCGTTTGCGACGCGATCGGCGATGTCCTGGTAATACTCTGGATGGCCTTTGCCGACGTCCGACCGGGTAAGCATTACCTCCGCACCGAGCGCGCGCAGATGGAAAATCTTTTCGCGCGCCATCTTGTCCGGCACAACGAGGATCAGCTTGTAGCCCTTCTGCGCGGCGACCAGTGCAAGGCCTAAGCCGGTGTTCCCGGCGGTCGCTTCGACGATCGTTCCGCCCGGCTTGAGCTTGCCGTCGCGCTCGGCGGCTTCGATCATGGACAAGCCGATGCGATCTTTGATCGAGCCGGCCGGGTTTTGATTTTCCAGCTTCACGAACAATCGGCACTGGCCTGCATCGAGATGCGTGATCTCAACCAGCGGCGTGTTGCCGATCAGGTCTAACAGGGTTATCGAGGGCATTCTTCGCGTCCGGTCAAACACACGAGTCGGGGGCACTGCGGCATGCGAAACGCGGCCAGTTTACCTCAGGCAGCGTAGATGGGACTCGTGCGGCGCTGCGCTTCGGCGACGGGAGCGTTTCGAGGGACTGTGAGATACGCCGTCTGCGGCCCGGGCTGCGCGTCAGCGCGGGCCGTTCAACGGGTCAGAAGCGAAAGCTGGCGCCGGCCAGGGCGCCCCAGTGCGAGGTCAGCTGCACGCCGTTCACGTACTGATAGATCGGCAATTGCGCAAATGCATAAAGCTGCAGTGCCCGGCTGACGGCGAAGCTCACGCCGGGGGTGAAGTACAGATACTTGCCGCCGCTCTCGTCCGGCTCGGCGTTGACCCCGTAATCGCGCGATTTCACCAGCGCGTTGAGCTGCGCCTGGAGTGAGATGCTGCCGGATAGCGGATAGCGGACACCGACATCTACGAAGTAGCGATTACCCGGCCGATATTGATCCTTGCTGTCCAGCGCGCTTTCCATACGCGCCTGCACGAACACCGCTCCGATGCCAGGCACCAGACGGTTGTAGAAAACGCCGGCGAGGATATCGGTGGTGCCACTGCCCGG
>JBDTMS010001102.1:0-1570 GCA_039934195.1 Betaproteobacteria bacterium | reverse complement strand
TGAACGAGCTGTCCGTGTGCCACATCCGGTTGCCCATCTCGAACATGCGCTTGCGACTGCTCTCGCCCCAGATCGCATCGCCGACGGACAAGTTGGATACATCCGCAATCTCCGGCTGCACGCGCAATTGCGCATCCTTGCGCGTCGCGTGGATCGAGGTCTCCAGTGGGCCGAAGGTTCGCGCGAAATCGAGATGCTGGTCGGTCGTGAGCGCCTGATCCGGGAAGATGAGCACGGAGTAGCGGTTGAACGCTGCCTCCAATTCCTGCTGCTGATCGGCGGATCGCGGCACCGATAAATCGATGTCCCCGATCTCGGCGGCGAAGTTCTCGGTAACCGGGTATAGGCTCAATGGCATGATGGGTCCTCCAAGCTATGAGTATTCGAGCGTTGCTCGAACGGTGCTTTCAACGGTGCGACGAACGAGTCATCGAAATTGCACCGTTCGTCACGGAAATTGTTTTGTCGGATAGAATTTGCATGCATCTCTCGCATAATACCCAACCGATCAAACATCAGCTGGGTGTTGGTATCGCGCTCACCGCTCGCGAATGCCGCATCGTTCGCCGGCGTTCGCTGATCGCTGTGCAGGCTGCGCTGGGACGTCTCGTCGCCGGACTCGCCTTCGAGGCGCTCGGCGCAGAGCCGCATGCGATCTTCGTTCGCAGCGGTCATGCGCTGATGAAGAAAGGCGCGCACAAGCTTGCCGGCATCGTCTCGCAAACCTGGGTGTTGCCGCCGCAAGGCAATGTGCTGCGCGACCGGCTGACCGTGCTGTTCATGCAGAAAGGGATCGAGCTCGCGCAGCAAGTGGTGGAGGCGTCCGCGCTGCGAGTGATCACGAGTGTGCTGCGCGCAAGCGACATGGTCGCACCGCTGCCGATTGAAGTCGTGCGGCCTTGTCTTGATACGGGGGGGCTGGAGAAGTTGCCGGTGCGCTTCGGATTGCGGTTGGGCGTGACGGGGATCGTTCCTCGCAAAGGCGCGGAGCTTATCGCCCGGCGCGCGCTCGATATTGGGGGAACTGAGGGTGGTGGCTAGAAAAATTTATCCGAGGAAGGCGTGAGGGAGGAGAGCATCCCACGCTTCGGCCTCATGGCTACGATTGCGATTGAGGGCTGGAATGGCGTGTAGCTTCAGTGCCATTTTGGGCGGGTCTGATTCCGGGTGTACCTGACTCCGGAGTGTCCGTATTCGCAACGATGACCAACCGCAATAGACTTTGGCACGAGGCGTTTCCTTAGAGGGAGGCGGATTAGGCCGACTTAGGCATCGATCCGCCCGTTGGATAACGCGAGCAGGCGCTCTAGAACGTAGCGATCGGATTGATCGGCGCGCCCGTCCCACCCGTCACACGTATCGGCGCGGCCGTGAACAGGAAGGTCCAGCGTTTACGTGCTGCCGCAGCTTTGCTGAGATCCTCCAGTTCGCATTGATCGAACATCGGCGTTCCCATTGCCACCAGCAGCAGTTGATGATCGGGAAAGTCGATGCCGTCGATCCCAGACGGCAATGCGTCCGTCGCTGCATCACCGCCGATCATCGCGATGTCGCGCTTCTTCAGCCACGC
>JBDTMS010001101.1:0-1577 GCA_039934195.1 Betaproteobacteria bacterium | reverse complement strand
TACGTGATGCTCTACAGCGTGCTTTCCACGTTTCTCTATTTCCAGCAGCAGACGATCGTGCAGGAATCGATTGCAACGAGCGAGCAACGCACAGCGCTTTTCGCGGGGATCGATCTTGCCGTCAACGTGCTTACGCTGTGCTTGCAGCTATTTGTCTTCACCCGGTTTTTGCGCTGGTTCGGCATCGCCGGGGGCTTGGCGCTGCTTCCGCTATTTTCGGTCGCAGGGTTTATCACGCTGGGGTTAGCGCCGACGTTGATCGTGCTGGTAGCCTTCGGCGTCCTGCGCAGAGCGGGAGAATTTGCGATTTCCAAGCCCGCGCGAGAGACTCTATTCAATGCGCTGTCGCCAGAACAGAAATACAAAGCGAAAAACTTCATGGACACCGCGGTGTACCGTGGCGGCGATGTGGCAAGCGGCTGGTTGTTCCAGGGACTGCACCAGGCACTCGGACTTGGGCTTTCCGGAATCTCATTCGTTGCGGCACCGTTGGCATTGACCTGGGCCGCAGTCGGCTTGTGGCTCTCGCGGCGGCATCGAGTAGCTACGGCCGCAGCGCTCGCGGACCCGACGTTAACGTCAGAGGAGAAATGAACATGCTCGCAATTCCATTTACTGCAAGACGGCGCGCAGCACTGAAGAATCTTGCGGGTGCCGGCGCCTGGCTTGCGATGAGCAATCTGGACGCGCAGCCAACGCCCACGTCCGGCGCGCGCATCATGCGACCGATTCCGTCGACCGGCGAGCAGCTGCCGGTCATAGGCCTCGGCACATACCAGGCTTTCGATGTCGGAACAGTGGAATCGGAGCGGGCGGCGCTGAAAGACGTGTTGCGAAACTTCGTGCAGATGGGCGGCACGCTGGTAGACAGCTCGCCGATGTACGGCCGCGCCGAAGCCGTCGTCGGCGATCTCGTCGCCGAGCTCGGCATACGCCGCTCTCTGTTTCTCGCCACGAAGGTGTGGACGAGCGGCCGAGCGGCCGGCATCGCGCAGATGGAGACTTCGTTCAAGCTGCTGCAGACGCAGACGATGGATCTCATGCAGATCCACAATCTCGTCGATGCCAAAACGCACACAGCGACGTTGAAGGCGTGGAAATCGCAGGGGCGCGTGCGCTACATCGGCATCACGCATTATCAGGAAGGCGCTTACGACGATCTCGAGCGCTTGATCAAAACGCGCGACTACGATTTCGTGCAACTCAACTACAGCATCGCCGAACGCGAAGCCGAGAACCGCGTGCTGCCGCTCGCGCAGCAGATGGGCGTCGCCGTAATCGCCAATCGGCCATTCGCAAAAGCCAGCCTGTTCTCGAAAGTAAAAGGCAAGAGCGTGCCGGAATGGGCGAACGAATTCGACTGCGCGACGTGGGCGCAATTTTTTCTGAAGTACATCGTCGCGAATCCAGCGCTCACGTGTGCAATCCCAGCGACCAGCAACCCCAAACACCTGGCTGACAACATGACGGCGGGCGTCGGGAAACTTCCCGACGCCGACACGCGACGACGTATGGCGAAGTTAGTAGACGAGCTGTGAGGTCGCGTTTGCGCACAACGTGCGCGCCGTCTTGTTGCG
>JBDTMS010001100.1:0-1578 GCA_039934195.1 Betaproteobacteria bacterium | reverse complement strand
GTCCGCGGCTGTCTGGATGTGCTTGGTCGACATTCTTCGTGCATAGGCAGGTGAGAACGATTGGGGAACGCCACTAGCGTTGACCATTGTTTATTTTGCGTTAATCTCCCCCTCGGGTCAGGGGGATTTGATGCGCATCCTAACATTAGCCGTTTCCGTGAGCGTTCTCAGCGGATGCGCGAGCTCGCCGTCCAGCATCAGCGCCGCTTATATTTCTCCTACCACTTATCAAAATCTGACTTGCCAGCAGATCGACACAGAAATCCTCGCCGTCGATTCAAAGGCTGGCGACCTCTATCACCGCATCAAAAGGCGCTCCAGCAGCGACTCCGTTTATATGGGAGTCGGCTTGCTCGTCGCGTGGCCTGCTCTACTGTTCCTTTCGGGTGGCAAGTCAAACGACGCCACGGAATATGCGCAGTTGAAGGGATCGAAAGACGCGCTGATTGCGGCTCGTAGATCGTGCTCCGAAGTGGGCGGATATGGTCCGAGAAGAACTGACATCCCCGGAACTGTGCACATGGGACGTATCACTTTAGTGCCCGCAGAGACCGAGTCCGGCATGTGTATCATCGCGCCTGCAAGCTACCGAGGCACGGGCTCGACGAGCTCACCTGTGATTACATCTGGCATGCCGCGTTGCAGTAGCCTCGGCCAATAACCGGTCTTGGCGCAACTCCGAGACCTGCTCCGCTCTGGCTCTGAGAAGACTGGCATTCAACCCTTGTGCGGATCGCCGCTAGGTGTCCGGCTCCGGCACGTTTAACAACCTTGACGGTCCCCGGCGGGCCTTTTTTGTGCAGCGAGTGGGGGCCAGCAAACAGGCTACGCAGCGCTGCGCACGATTTTAAGGTATTTGCCGTGCTCGGGTTGCATCTGAGAGGTGCAGCCACGAACGAAGCCATTGCGGACATGAGCAGTCTCTGAAGTGTGATACGGATTCGAACCGCACTTCACACGACATCGCTCGTCGCGGTCGGGCCTACCCGCCCCTCGGCGGCCCGCCTATTCGACGATGAACGTGATCCTTAGCGTCACGCGCCACTCGGCCACCTTGCCCTCGCGCACAATTGCTTTTGTGCCCTGAACCCAGGCCTCTTGGATGCCATGAACAGACTCCGCCGCTTTGGCGAGGCCGTCGCGGACAGCACCTTCGATGCTTTCAGTCGAGCTCGAGATGATCTCAAGAGTTTTTGCAACTGTCATTGATGCGCTCCTTCCTGGCTGGTCTGATACCTGACTCGGCTGAGGGTCAATGCTAAGAGCGGCGATCGCAGCCATGTGCACGACTAACACCCCGAGCTTCGAGTGTCCGCTTTTTACTCAAAGCATACATTAACATAGCAGCAACCTCTCCCAATCTTCTTGGGGTCGGATGATGCTCAGATGAGGTCGAGCGCATCAGGCTTCTCAAGGAAGCAGATCTTAGCCCGACGGTTTGCAGGCTTTTCCTGAGTACTGGTAGCGGATATTACGGTACTCGCTCCCGTTCCACCGCTGCACCGGGAAGCAAAAACCCTGACCGCCTATCTCAAGGTCCGGCCATCCCGCCGTTCCCTTAGTCTTTAGAACTTTCGC
>JBDTMS010001099.1:0-1578 GCA_039934195.1 Betaproteobacteria bacterium | reverse complement strand
AGCCGCGTCACCGCGTCAAGCTGGAAAATCCGGTGGTCCGTATCGTCGACGTCGAGATCCTGCCGGGCGATCAGACGCTGCTGCACTCGCACAGTCTCGACTACGCCTTTCTCATGGTCAACCGCGCGAGTCTGTTGAACGAGGTGCAGGGCAAGCCGCCGGCGAATATGACCGTGGCCGCAGGACTGATCGGCTATTACCGCGCTACGCAGGGCGCGTATATTCATCGCTTTACCAATGTCGGGGATGGGCCGTTTCGCGCGATTGGAATCGAGTTGTTGGCGGCGTCACCGGCGCCCGAAGTGAGCACCGCCCTGCCGGACAATTCCGGCTATGTGACGGTGCTCGACAATGAGCGCGTACGTGCCTATCGGCTGGTGCTGGCGCCGGGCCAATCGACGCCGTCCGTCACGCTACCGGGGCGCACCGTCCGTGTGGCCGGCACGAATGCAATACTTATCGAGACGATCGGCGCTGATTCCACGCAACGCCGATTCGAGCCGGCGATGTTCGAGTGGCGTGCAGCGCCATCAACCCAGACGCTCAAGAACGCCGGCGACGCAGCGGTTACGCTCTACGAGTTCGAGATCAAATAACTCAGTTGCGGATAAGCACTTTGCCGAAGTGCTGCGCGGCGTCCATGTAGTGGTAGGCCTCTAGCGCCTGCTCGAACCCGAACACCTTATCGATCACCGGTCGGATCGTGCGTGTCGCGTATTCGGTGATAAGTGTTTCCAACATAGCTCGGCTGCCGACGAAGATTCCCTGGATGCGGGCAGTCTTGATCAGCACCGGCAGGAAATCGATTTTGTTCTCGAGTCCGGTAAACACGCCGATGATGTTGACTTGGCCGTGAATGGCCACCGCTTGCAGTGATTTCGGCAGCGTCCCCGCGCCGCCGGTTTCCAGCACGTGATCGGCACCTGCCCCTCCAGTGAGCTCGAGCACTTGCCGATCCCAGTCCGGTGTTGTCTTGTAGTTGATCAAGCCGTCCGCACCCATTGCTTTCGCTCTTGCTAATTTCTCATCGCTGCTGGAGGTGATGATGACGCGCGCGCCTTTCGCTTTCGCGATCTGTAGCCCAAAAATAGAGACGCCGCCGGTGCCCAGAAGGAGCACCGTCTGTCCCGCGCGCACGTGTCCGCTTTCGACCAAGGCGTGCCACACGGTCACACCCGCGCAAGGCAGCGTCGCCGCATCCTCGAAAGACATGCCTTCGGGCATCTTTGCCAGACCGTGCTCCGATAAAACGAACTCATCGGCGAGCACCCCGTCGATTGCACCACCGAGTGAAGTGTTCATCGCAGGGTAGGTAAGCGGACCATCCAGCCAGCCTTGAAAAAAGCTGGTCACTACACGATCGCCTGGCGCGAATCGCGTGACCCCTGGCCCGATGTCGATTACTTCCCCTGCAGCGTCCGATACCGGTACCAGCCGAGTGAAGTCGCCGCCGACCGGATAGAGACCTTTGGTGATCAGCAGATCGCGAAAGTTGAGCGATGCTGCTCGCAATCGAACGCGCACCTCGCCTTCTCGAGGCGCTCGACTTGGCCGTTCGCGCATCGAAAGCCCATCTAT
>JBDTMS010001098.1:0-1578 GCA_039934195.1 Betaproteobacteria bacterium | reverse complement strand
GCCATCTGCGAAATGACCATGAGGCCGGAGGTCGACATCATCGCCATCATCACGAACATCAGCCAAAAGATGCCGGTCTTCAGCATGGCCTTCGGTGCAATGCTGCGCGTCTGCACGCTCGACGACAGCCAGGCCGCGGACGGCGCATAGGCGACCGGCGGGCGTTTCAACGTCAGCGCCGCAGCCAGACCCACCGCGCCGATCAATACACCGTACACCGACAGTGTGCGTTCGTAGCCCACTGCCGCAAGACTGTTCGCGATGGGAAACGTGGTCAGCACGGCGCCCATGCCGTAACCCGCGGCGACCACGCCGGTGGCAAGCCCGCGCTGGTCGGGAAACCACTTCACCATGAGCCCGATGACACCGATGTAGATGATGCCGGTGCCGATACCCCCCAGCACACCATAGGTCAGATACAGCATGCCCAGATTGCCCGCATGCGCGGCGAGAACCCAACTGGCGCCGGTGAAAATCGCGCCGACGGAAAGCAGACGCCGCGGTCCGAATTTTTCGATCAGATAACCCTGTACCGGCGCTAGAAAAGTCTGCAGGACGATCAGAATGGAAAACGTGACTTGAATCTGCGCGAGACTCACGTCGAGCTTGCCTGCGATCGGCTTGGTGAACAGCGTCCAGACGTACTGCGGGCTCGATATTGCCATCATGCAGATCACACCGATGCCGAGCTGCACCCAGCGCGTTGCACTCGTCGGCGTGGGCGCAAGCGTCGCCGGACTGTCTGTGGTCATCTCGGAATCCACTCTGTAGTAATGCCCCGCGTAGAAAACAACCTATGTAGAACGCCCTTGGCGTAGACGCCGCCGTGGTGCAGAACGCCGTTGTGTAGAAAAATCCGCGGTGCAAAAACTCCCGTCGTAGAGAACGACCTGGGCGACCGATTATGCAATAGCCATGCGATCCAAGCTATCGCACCGTGAGCGCGATCCAGCGCGCAACCAAAGCGGCACGCACAAGAAAAGCGCACTCGCCCAGCGGCGGTGCACGCAAATATTTCCGGACGGCGACGCGCGCAACTATCTGTTCGTCAGCGCTTGCAAGATCTTCGCGTGAACGCCGCCGAAGCCGCCATTGCTCATGACGAGCACGTGATCTTCGGGTTGGGCTGCGGCAGCGATCGCTTGCACGAGCCGGTCGAGATCGGCGAAGCATGTGACCTTGGCGCCAAGGCTAGCAAGTGCCGCTTGCGCATCCCAGCCGACCCCGCCCGTATAGCAGAACACCTGCTGCGTATCGGTCAGGCTCGGCGCGAGACTGTCTTTCATGACGCCGAGCTTCATCGTATTGGACCGCGGCTCGAGCACAGCGAGGATGCGCGCCTCGCCGACTTTGTCGCGCAAGCCGGCGATGGTGGTTTGAATCGCGGTCGGATGGTGGGCGAAATCGTCGTACACGGTTATGCCGTTCACCACTCCGCGCACTTCCATTCGCCGCTTGACGTTTTTAAATGTCGATAGCGAAGCGATGCCGTGTTGCACCGGCACCCCGACGTGGCGCGCGGCAGCCAATGCCGCGAGTGCGTTGTCGCGATTGTGCTCGCCGAGCAGATCCCAGCGC
>JBDTMS010001097.1:0-1580 GCA_039934195.1 Betaproteobacteria bacterium | reverse complement strand
AGCGTCTGCCGCAGACCAACATTGAACACGACGTCTCCGCGATTCAGAAACTTCGGACTGAAGCTGCGCACCTCGGCCATCAGCTCGAGAGCGTCCGTTGCCTGCACCGCACCGAGCACACCGACCACCCATCCGTCATCTTCGGTGCGAAAGTACTGATAGCCCACCTCGCCAACTACCGTGAGCTTGCCGAATTCATGGCTGAGCTCCACCGGTAGGAATAGGTTGGGTCCGGGCTGCGTGAGACCACGCGCTACCGAGCTGGTGTTGTTCTCCGCTTGCAATTGCGGGTACACCGACATGTTCAATCCCGCGCGTTCCTGATCGAGAAAGCGCCATTTCAACCCCAGCAAAGAGTTGTCGAGCCCGCTTTTCACGCCATCAGTCGCATCGGCGAATACCCAGCCCGTCTCGTACTTGATCTGAATACGTTCGCCAAGGCCGTAGTTGAAATCCACGTGTGGGAAGCTGCGCAGATGTTCTTCGTTAGCGCGCAGCTCGGTATACGCGGTATTGATTTCCCAGTTACCCGCCCCGGGCGTGCCAGGGTCATCCGTAAGCATCGGCGGACCGCCTTGTGCAGCAACCAACTGCGGCGTGGCAGGCAATATGACGAGCACGAGGCTGAGCAGCGCCACATCGACGGGCCGCGCGAGTCGCGGCGGGCAGCCTATCCTGAGACCTCGCGTGTCGCCCATTTCATGCTCTTAGTTGCTGCCCCACGCGAAATCGTCGAACGCAGTCACACTGTCCGCTTTGGTCCACACGCCGACCGCGCCTGCGCCCTCGATATGTGTGTCTTGCACGTCGAGGTATTGCTTGCCGTCGAGGATCACCCTCGCGCGCTTCCCTGCGAACGCCACGCGCAAGGTATGCCATTGATTGGGTGCAACCGGCGCATCGACGTACTTGATGGTGTGCCGACTGCCACGCGTGGTGTAATAAATCGAAACGTTGTTCTCTAGCGCGTTAGCGCGCGCCACATAATAATTGTCGGCGTCTTTCCAGCGCCACACCAGACCGCCCGCCTGATCTTCGCGTCCTTGCAGCGGTTTGAACTTGACTTCGACGAAGCCGTCCGCGATGGCAACGTCCTTCTTAGCGCACCAGGGGAAGGCTGCCGTGCCGGTCTGCTGCAATGTATTCGGCTTGCTCGGCGCTGAAGGATCAGCCGCAACAGCCCAGTGCGGCGAGCCGCGGCCGGTAGTACCGCACACCCACCCAGCCGGTGGTGCTCCCGTGGTGTCCCGATCGAAATCGATCGTCTCTGCCAAGGCCGGAGCTGCGCACAGCGCCGCGGCGAGGCAACAAACATGGCGTTTCATCCGCAGCATGCTAGAAGACTCATATCGACCTCCAATGCGCTCTATGACCGCGATCACCCGCTGAAGAAGTAATGTCTTAGAACCTACGGCCGCAGAGGCTGCAGCATGCGGAGCGTAGCGTTGTCGACGTGCTGGTCCCATCGGGCGTATGGCGGAGCGAGCTTAGGCTGTGCTTACTGCCACACCGTGTCATGACTGCGACGGATCTGGTAGCATTGAAGACACTACTGTAGAACTCTTTACACTGTCAAGTGA
>JBDTMS010001096.1:0-1582 GCA_039934195.1 Betaproteobacteria bacterium | reverse complement strand
GGGCAGCGTCCCGGCCTGGGGGAATATTTCCTCTCGGCGGTGCAATCTACGTTAACAACCATCCAGCGCCATCCCGAAATCTTCGTATCGGTATATACAGACGCTACGGTTGCTCCATACAGCGCGCGATTCCAATCTTTGGTTACGTCCAAGACCCAGGACGCGATAACCCGGCGCGCCGTCTGACCACATACCAAGTGGCGATGGCGGAAAATTCGCCAGCGGCCCCATTCTCTTTAGATTGCCGTTGCGATCTCTACGATGCGACCAGGGACTTGCACGGGCAATGCGAGATTAGTGCAGCGGGCTGCGCGGTTGGGTTTGCATCTGCACATTCTCCGACCATGATTCGGCACTCGCCGCGCACGGACATTCGCCAGCCCGCGTCGCCGATCTCGCGAATTTTGAATCCGAGCACACTCGGTTTAAGTCAGGCGAACTTGTGCATGCAATAGAGCCTGCACGCGGCCGCAACGTGGAAGTTCAACCAGATCTCGATGCGTCGACGTGGCGCACGCGGAATTCGCCGGTGACCGAACTTATATGTTTTATAGCGCACGCTCTGTCGTCGCTGCACCTGCGCAACTCACCGCAGGAACTGGCGGATGTCAGAAGCGTCGGCGAGGAAAATCAGCCTGACCTCGTATGCGAACGCACTGGATTACCTACCGGGTAATGGAGGACGCTCTGCACCCGCGCTATCATCGAGCCATGAATATCGCTAGCAAGCCGGTCGGTGACCTATTGCGCGAGTGGCGTCAGCGCCGCCGCATGAGTCAGCTTGAGCTCGCGTTGGAGGCGAACATCTCGCCGAAGCACGTGAGCTTCGTCGAGACTGGACGATCGGCGCCGAGTCGCGATATGGTGTTGCGCTTGTCGCAGCAGCTCGAGATTCCTTTGCGTGAACGCAATGCGGTCTTGATTGCCGCCGGCTATGCGCCGATGTTTGCTGAACGTGCGCTTGCAGATCCCGCCTTGCGCGCGGCACGCCGAGCGGTCGATCTCGTGCTTGCCGGACATGAGCCTTATCCTGCGCTCGCCGTCGACCGGCACTGGAGAATGGTTGCAGCGAACAATGCAGTGACGCCGTTGCTCACAGGTGTCGCGCCGTCGTTGTTGCAAGCACCGGTGAATGTGCTGCGTCTCTCTGCACCCGCAAGGGTTGGCGCCGCGGATCGCCAACCTGCTTGAGTGGCGCGCGCACCTGCTCGCGCGCCTGCGTCGTCAAATCGAGGTGACGGCGGACCCGGTACTCGTAGAATTATTGCGTGAGCTCGGCAGTTATCCGATTCAAACAGGCGCGGCCACCGAGGCGACGACGCCATAATTCGCCGGCGTGATCGTGCCGATGCAACTCGTCACTGCGCTCGGCACGCTGAACTTCATCAGCACGACCACGATGTTCGGAACGCCGGTCGACACCACGCTCTCGGAGCTCGCGATCGAATCGTTCTTTCCGGCGGATGAGGAAACGGCAGACGCGCTGCGGTGCGCCGCGGACGAGCGCGCGGCGGCGCAAGCGCGGCGGGAACAAGGATCCGGAGAAGTTGCCGGCGGCCCGATCCAGCGCTTGCATCGCGCC
>JBDTMS010001095.1:0-1587 GCA_039934195.1 Betaproteobacteria bacterium | reverse complement strand
TTAGTGCTGGCGAGACTGCTCGCGCCGGCGGAGTATGGGCTGATGACGATGGCGACCGTCGTGATCACCTTCGCAAGCATTTTTCGCGAGATGGGAACTACCGCAGCCCTGATTCAAAAGCGTGAGCTCAGTGAGCGCACGACGGCCGCGGTTTTCTGGTTCAACGTGCTCACCGGAATTTCGGTTGCCGCCATTATCGCGGCCGTGACGCCGCTTATCGCCAGAGGTTTTCGGACGGAGGCGCTCACGACGGTGATCTGGGCGCTGGTTCCCGTATTTCCGATCGCGAGCCTCGCAAGTGCGCATCAGGCGTTGCTCGAGCGCGAGTCACGTTTTAAGGTACTGGCCCGGATCGAGGTCAGTTCTGCCGTGGTGAGCTTGATTGTCGCTATCGTGCTCGCGCTAAATGGAGCGGGCGTCTACAGCCTGGTCGCGCAGACGCTTACTACTGCTGTGCTATCGACGACGCAGCTCTGGCTTGCCTCTCGATGGCGTCCGCGCGTGCGGGTTGCATGGTCGGAGCTGGGAGCGGTACTCGGATTCAGCAGCAATCTGGTTGGTTTTAATCTGGTCAACTTCTTTGCGCGCAACGCGGACAGCATGATCATCGGGCGCTACATCGGCTCTGCAGCACTCGGCACGTATTCGCTCGCGTATAAGTTGATGCTGTTTCCGACGCAGAATCTGACCTTCGTGGTGGGTCGCTCGATGTTTCCCATCATGAGCCGCCAGCAGGACGATCGCGCACGCAACGCGGCGTTGTATAGGAGGTCGGTCGGCGCCATCGCGATGATTACCGCACCGATGATGAGCGGCGCGTTCATGCTAAGCGAGCCGTTAGTGAACATCGTCTTCGGAGCTCAGTGGGCAGGGGCGGGAGGCGTGCTCGCGTGGCTGGCGCCAGTGGGATTTCTCCAGTCCATCGGCAGCACCACGGGAACTGTCTTCATGGCCCATGGCAAAACGGCAACGTTGATGCGGCTGGGAATCTTCTGTGCGGTATTGCAAGTAGCGGCATTTATCGCGGGCGTGCCATATGGCGTGGAGGGCGTCGCGGCATGTTACTTTCTCGCCCATCTCGTGATCGTCCCGCTGTGTCTTTTGTTTGCTCTGCGGGAGCTCGACGGGGAGCTGCGACTGCTGCTCCAGCGCCTGGTCGGTCCTTTAGTAAGCTCCGCGATAATGTGTCTAGCGCTTTGGGTGCTGCACGCGACGGCACCGTTGTTTGCCGCCGGCATCGTCGGATTTACAATGAGTTGCGTCGGGGGGGCGGCCGTATATGCGCTCGCGCAACACTGGTTGTTCCACCAGCGAGTGAGCGATCTGCTCAGACTCGTCCGTGCGTCCTAGCTGCATATCGGCTTCGGCGCCACAGAGAACGGCTGATAATGTTCGCGCTCGCCGCGCCGGAGCCGGAATATCACAGACGTTCAGCGGTACCGCAGATTGCCCGTTCTTCGCCTCTTAGCAGTTGCCGTAGCTTGCGATCGGGCTACGTCTCCTGGCAATACGCAAGTGCACGGGAATCACCAATCCAAACTTCAAAGAAGGCGAAGCATATCAGCGCCGTCAATAGGACATTGGAAT
>JBDTMS010001094.1:0-1590 GCA_039934195.1 Betaproteobacteria bacterium | reverse complement strand
TGCTCGGCGTGCCGCTGGAGTTCTATTATGCGCTGCTGGTGTGCGTCGTGATCTGGTATGTGTTCAGCTATACGGCGGTCGGCCGGCGTCTGTTGTTCGTCGGACGCAGCCGCGAAGTTTCGCGGCTGAGCGGTATTCGCGTCGACCGCGTCCGTTGGGGATGTTTGATTTCGTCGAGTCTGCTCGGATCGTGCGCGGGCGTGTTGTACGCCGGCACGACGGGCGCGGCCGATCCATCATCTGGGATGACGTTTCTGCTACCGGCATTCGCAGCGTGTTTTCTCGGCGCGACCAGCATATCGCCGGGACGGTTCAATCCCTGGGGCGCAACCATTGCGGTATATTTCCTGGTAACGGGAATTACCGGTTTGTCGATATTGGGCGTGAGCACGTTCGTGCAGGATCTCTTCTACGGCGGTGCGCTGGTGATTGCGGTTACACTTTCGCAACTGGTTCGCGGTCGTGAAGAACGCTTTACCTGATCATTCGATTGAGAGGACAGTCATGCAAGTATCGTTGCAGCCGTTAAACGCGGAATCGTTCGCGCCATTCGGCCAAGTGCTCAGCTCGCCCGACAATAACGTGCGCGAGAATTTCGCCGCCCGCGTCGAGAACGGCAGATCGAGCGCGGCGCGCACGAATCTCGCGCTGATCGCTGCGAAGCCCGCGCAGTTTCCGCTCGAGATCGGCTGCCTGGAGCGGCATGCGTTTTCCAATCAAGCGTTCATGCCGCTCGACGTCGGCGAGTATCTTGTGGTCGTCTGCAAAGACGACGGCGGCGGTCGTCCGGATCTATCGACCTTGCACGCGTTTCGCGTCGACGGCCACGCGGGCGTCAACTACAACCCCGGCACGTGGCATCACGGTATGACTACAATCGGCGCGCCTGGTACGTTCGCGATGCTCGTGCATGAAGACGGCACGGCGGACGATTGCCATTTCGTCGATGTCGAGCGGATCGTCGTCAACACTTGAGCAGCCGCTAGCGCGGCGAAGCCTCAATTCGACGCTGCAACCCCTCGCCCGCCGAACCGATTCAGCATGAAGTCGATGAAGCGCCTAACCTTCGGCGTCAATCGCTGATCGGGCCATATACCATATGCCTCGGCCGCGGCGCACATTCGAAGCGCGATAGCGACCGCACCAACCTGCCCGCTGCGATGTCTCCGGCGACCAGCGACTCGGGTTGCATGATGATGCCGATGCCTTTTCAACGCGGCTTAGCCCGGTCGCTTTCGAGTCCCCAGCAGGAGCCTGGTACCCTATCGACTGCAATGTCGAGCATGGAACCAATGGACCGTCGATCGCAACAAGCGGGATTGCGTGTGGGTGTTACGTGCGCCTGATCCCGAAGCAACTTAGCGCAGCACTGTTACTTTGCGTGATGCCGTTTGCATCGATACACAGTGCCGAGCATGGCAATGCACCGCACGCCAGCGCCGCAGTGTCCGACCCGCATTCTCTTAAGGTCCGCTCCAGCGAGCGCACACCGGGCCGCGGATCGCACAGCGACAGCGCGGTCTTGCCGTACACGAAAATCGATACGTCGCCGAATGCGACGATCGATTCGACCGGGCCGCGCAGTGCTGC
>JBDTMS010001093.1:0-1593 GCA_039934195.1 Betaproteobacteria bacterium | reverse complement strand
GATGTCCATCATCGCGCCGATCATGCGAATGGCTTTGCCGCTCGCATCGCGAATTACATAACCGCGATCCAGTACATGCGAGTCGGAGCCGTCTTCGCGGATAAAGCGATATTCATCGCTCCACGCCTGCAGATCCGAGTCGAGAATCGTCTGAATCGCCGACACGACGCGATCCTGATCGTCCGGATGGATGTGCGAAAACCAAGAATCGACGCCGAGCTTCGCATGCTCTTGCGTATAGCCGAACAGCTTGTGGAATGCATCGCTCCACCACACCGTGTCGGCGACCAGATCCCAATCGCGCACGGCATCGTTGGTCGCGAGCGAGACGAGTTGAAATCGCTCATTGCTTTTGGCCAGCGCTTCTTCCGCGTCCGTGCGCGCCACCCGCTCTGCGGCTTCCTGCACGGCACGCTTGACGGCGGTACCCAGCCGCGCCATGTTCGTCTTCAAAATGTAATCGGTGGCGCCCCTTCTCACCGCTTCGATCGCGGTATCCTCGCCAATCGTTCCCGACACGAAAATAAAAGGTGTTTGCGGCCGCTCCCGCCGCGCTATGGTCAGCGCGGACAGGCCATCGAACTGCGGCAGCGAGAAATCGGAGAGGATCACATCCGGTTCGAATGCGTGCAGCTGCTCGATGAAGTCCTCGCGGTTGTCCACACGCATCGGCTTGCACTCGATGCCGGCGCGCTTGATCTCCCAAAGCTCAAGCTCGGCGTCGGTTACGACGTCTTCTAGGACTAGTATTTTGAGTTCGGTTTGCATGGACGACAATGGCGCGCGCTGACTACCGCGCCCCTGGCACCCTGTTCATTACCGCCCAATAACAGCCGGCTTTCGAGACTTCCTCGACGAATTGGTCGAATTCCACCGGCTTCACCAGGTAGCTGTTCACCCCGAGCTCATAGCTTCTGACGATGTCGTTCTCCTCGGCCGACGATGTCAGCATCACTACCGGTATCGCGCTGGTGCGCGCATCGGCTTTCATCCGACGCAAAACTTCAGTGCCGTCCACTTTGGGCATCTTCAAGTCCAACAGGACCAGCTTCGGCGGGCGGTGCTTGCGATCGGCATAATCGCCCTCGAAGAACAGGTAATCCAGCGCCTCGGCACCATCTTTGACCCAAACTACGGCGTTTGCGAGGCCAGCCTTCTTGAGAGCGCGCTGGGTCATTTCACCATCGGTATTGCTGTCCTCGACCAGCAGAATCTCGACCGGTTCTAGGTCATTCATTTAGCCCCTCCTTAGATAAGCTGAAGCAGAACGTCGCACCCCGGTCGAGTGCGGCCTCGGCCCACACGCGGCCGCCATGCCGGGCGACTATCCGCTGCACGATGGCAAGCCCGACGCCGGTCCCGGGAAATTCATCTGCAGTGTGCAAGCGCTGAAATACGCCGAACAACTTGCCGTAATACTTCATGTCGAAGCCAACGCCGTTGTCTTTGATCCGATACACGACGTGCGTCGAATTCGATTCCGCCGACAGCTCGACCACCGGCGGCGTTCGCGTACGGCTGTACTTCAATGCATTGGAAATGAGATTGATCCACACCTGCCGCAGCAACACCGCATCGCCCTGCGCTTTCGGC
>JBDTMS010001092.1:0-1594 GCA_039934195.1 Betaproteobacteria bacterium | reverse complement strand
ATGGTGCATAACATCGAAAAGCTTGCCAACAGTGGTTGGAGGCAGTGAGGGAAACACGGGGGCAGAAAACACCTCGCACCGCGGACAGGCGCGCACCCACGGTCACAATACTGGCGTGAAGCACAGACAATTCACAAGAGACGCGGCGATGACACTTCTGGGATCAAAACATCTTCAGTACCTCGGCGTGCCCGCGCAAGTTGGGGTTTTCGGTCAACCTCGTTAGACCGCATCACGCCAGGAAAGCGTCGATTAGCTTCCACGCAACAGCAGCCATCGCTATCACGATCACGCAAACGGCAATAGCGCCGGGCCAAGTAAGTGCATTCGCAGCAGTGATGATGGATTCCATGTCGTTCTCCTGTTTCGTTGTCTGTGGGCTGCGGTCTAACAATTCCATCAAGCCGACTCCGCTTCGCTACGCGGCTTATGTCAGCCGTTCGGCGCCGATTTCAACGGTGCGGCAAGTTGCCAACTCGTACGGGTACCTTTGATGCGCCGTTGTCTACGTGATCCAGTACCTGAGATCGAGCAAGCAGCTCGGGATCTCAACGACGCGGTCGCCGCACATCTGTCTGGCGCGTTTGCTCGGGCTGCAGAGCTTATTCGCCTTACCGATAGTCCGCAGATTCGGGCCTGGGGAAACTCTCTTTGGGGTCCCGGAGGACCATGGTCGAAGCCCATCACCGCGGCAACTGCGCCTGCGACGCTCACGAAAGAGCAGCGCGTTCCTGTGCGCATGCCGAATGCTGCCGAACGACGCTACCTCCATGAACGTGACGGTTATCACTGCCGCTTTTGCGGGATCCCGGTGATTAGAAAAGACGTGCGGGAGCGTATCCGAAAACGGTACCCACAAGCTCTTCAATGGGGCAGAACCAACGCGAGCCAGCACGCCGCATTTCAAACGATGTGGGTGCAATACGATCACGTGGTGCCGCATGCGCGCGGTGGTACGAACGACTTTGAAAATGTCGTGGTCACCTGCGCTCCGTGTAATTATGGGCGTTGGAACCGAACGCTTGATGAAGTTGGCTTGCTGGATCCACGTCACTATCCTCCCGTCCGATCAACGTGGGATGGACTTGAGCGTTTTCGCTAATCTTACTGTGTCACAAGTATCGTCTTTCGTTTTGTCTTCCGCAGCACGGACACTGTCCGAGGCGAGCGATCAACTGAAAGCTGAGCTGATAGCGGATCGTGGTGATCGAGTCTGATACGTGGCGCTGTGCGCGCTGGGCTGCCGCGAGGGATGTAATCCGCGGGAAGGGGAGGCATTTGGCGTGCGGCGAAGTTTTTTTTGGTCCCGCTGGGCTTGCCGGCGGCGATGCGCTCGGTGACCAGAAAGCCGTAGGCTGCAATGCACAACATCGCGTGGTGGTGGAATCCCCGCCAGCCGCGTCCTTCGTAGTGGCCGAGCCCCAGCTCCTGCTTGAGATCCTGGTAGTCACGCTCGATGCGCCAGCGCATATGCGCCCGGGCCACCAGATCATTGAGGGCGATATCTTCGGGCAGGTTCGACAAGTGGTACTTGAGGGGATCAGCCTCGCCCATCGGCCATTCGATCAGCAACCACTGTTCGGGCTGCAGGCGA
>JBDTMS010001091.1:0-1605 GCA_039934195.1 Betaproteobacteria bacterium | reverse complement strand
CATGCAAGGCGTCGTTTTCCCCGGAGATCGCAAAGTCCAGATTCTCGATTTCCCCGATCCCATTCCCGGTCCCGGCGAAGTCGTGCTGGAAATAAAAGCGTCCGGCATGTGCGGCAGCGATCTGAAGTTCTATCGCGCGTCAGGCGGCGCGGCATCGCTGGGCTTCAAGACAAGCGCCGGTCCGGTCGTCGCGGGTCACGAGCCGTGCGGTGTCGTCGTGGCAGTCGGCGCCAATGTTCCGGATAACCAGGCTCGCATCGGCATGCGCGCGATGCAGCATCACTATCGCGGCTGCGGCGTGTGCGCGCATTGCTCGACCGGCTGGATGCAGCTTTGCGTAGAGGGGGTCGCCGAGGTGTACGGCATCACCGGCAATGGCGGCCATGCGAAGTACATGAAATGTCCGGCGCGAACGCTGGTGGCGCTGCCCGAAGAGCTGTCGTTCGAAACCGGCGCGGCGATCTCGTGCGGCACCGGTACGGCGTGGGGCGCATTGCAGCGTTTGGGATTGCAAGGCGACCACACGATCGCGATCTTCGGTCAGGGGCCGGTGGGTCTCTCGGCGACGCAACTAGCATCCGAGATGGGCGCACGCGTAATTGCATTGGATACCAGCGAAGAGCGTTTATCCCGCGCGAAAGAATTCGGCGCAGACGCGCTGATCAATCCCAAAACAACCGACAACGTTGTGCAGGCAATCAAAGATCTCACGCATGGACTCGGCGCGCACCTCTCGCTCGACGCGTCGTCATCGCCGCAGGCGCGTGCCCAGGCGGTCAAATGCGTGCGCACCTGGGGCAAGGCCTGCTTCGTCGGCGAAGGCGATAGCGTGACACTCGATGTGAGCAACGATCTGTTGCGCAGACAGGTAACGCTGATCGGATCGTGGACGTTTTCGACGGTCGGTCAGGCAGAATGCGCGCGCTTCATCGCGGATCGCGGCATCGATGTCGATCATTTGTTTACCCAGCGCTGGAAGTTGCATCAAGCCGAAGAAGCGTATCGATTGTTCGATTCGCAAACCACAGGTAAGGGCGTAATCCTGCCGTCGTGACGTCGGGGCGGGCCGTCGCACATGCGCATCCTGGCTTCTTCCGGTGGCCACAGCGATAATTATCTGCTGTCGAGCGAAGAGATCTTGTATCCGTATCCAGGCCTGAGCGGCTCGCAGGACTATCGGATTCGCGGCGACATCACTTACTTCACGGCGCCGAATCACGGTGCCGTATTTTGCGGCGGCTCGATTGCATTCGGCCAAGCGCTCCCCGCGAATCAATTCAAACAACAACGTGGCGATCGTGCTTGCCAACGTCGTCGACGCCTTCATCAAACCCGGCATGCTTCCCGGTGCGCTCTGGGTCAATGACGAGAAGCAGTGGATGTGAGCTCGGGTATTTTCTCGCGCGCGACGCTCGATTGAAGCTCCAGCGCTGAGATCGACGGCGCCGGCGAGTGAGTGGCACTCGCTTGAATGCGTACGGCGGTCTCTGTATTCTGCGGATCGAGGATCAACGGAGACGACGAATATGGAAATCGCAGGGATCGCGCATATCCAACTTACGGTCAACGATCTGCAGCGCGCCATGCCGTTCTATGAACGCGTGC
>JBDTMS010001090.1:0-1607 GCA_039934195.1 Betaproteobacteria bacterium | reverse complement strand
CTAGCCCATGCACCCATTCGCGAAGTTGTTCGGGGCCGAACCCACGCAGGAGGGGTTCGATTGATTCCTCACGCACGCCGTAGTGCGACAGAAAACGCGGGGCCGGATCGGTGTGCGTTAAATTCAGCCCGCCTTTGCCCGCCAGCAAAAACTTGCGGCTCAACGAAGGCATGGCGTCGTAGACGTCGACCTGAACGCCGGCGTTGCTCAACACCTCCGCAGCCATCAGACCGGCCGGGCCGCCGCCGACTATCGCCGCGGTGGCGCGGCGCGCACTACACTCGCTCACGATGAATGCTTACGCCGAAAAACAAGAGTCGCTCGGTCAGCAGAAGCCGACCGCGGAAGACTTGTGCGCTACACAGACCGTTGTGTGCTCGAACTGAGAATGCGGATCGGCTTGCCATCGAGAAACGCGAGCACGTTTTCGACCGACTCGCCGTAGAACTGCGCATAGACCTCGTGCGTGCAATACCCGAGATGCGGTGTGAGAACCGTGTTCGGCATGCTGCGCAATGGATGATTAAGCGGCAGCGGCTCTTGATCGTAGACGTCGAGTGCCGCAATCAACTTCCCGGTGGCGAGCCTTGCAACCAGTGCGGCTTCGTCGATGAGCGGCCCGCGCGAAGTGTTCACGAGAATTGCATCCGATTTCATCTTGGCCAAATCCTGCGCACCGAGAATGCCGCGCGTGCGATCGGACAAAACGACATGCAGGGAGACCGCGTCGGACTCCGATAACAAGGTGGCCTTATCGACCAAACGCGCACCGGCTGCTTGCGCGCGCTCAGCCGTCAGATTCTCGCTCCAGGCAATCACCTGCATGCCGAGGGCCGCACCGTAGCGCGCCATCTTGCTGCCGATCTTTCCCAGTCCGATGACGCCGAGCGTGCGGCCGTCGAGCGTGATACCGGGCGGGACACCGGTTTGAAAACCGCCGTTTCGAATCGACGCATCCGCCATTGGAATCCGCCGCGCGGCTGCCAGCAAGAGGCCGAACGCAAGCTCCGCCGTCGCGGCCCCGGATTTGTCGCCGCCGGTATTGCAGACGACGATGCCGCGCGCATCACAGGCTTCGAGATCGATGGTCCACGTGCGCGAACCGGTTAGCGCAATCATGCGCAGACGCGGCAGGCGCTCGAGCAGCGCGCGAGGAAAGCGCGTGCGCTCACGCATCGCCACAATGACGTCGAAGTCGGCAAGCGTGCGCACGATCGAGTCGGCCCCTTCGATCGGCTGCTGAAATACGACGACGTCTGCCCGCTCTTGCAGCCGCGACCAGTTCGCGGTCTGCTTGGCGACGCCCTGCCAATCATCCAGTACAGCTACGCGCGTCATTCGATTCCTCCGATGTTTTAGTTATCGCGATCAAACGCTCGGGAAATCAGCACCGAGCGTAACCGCCTGCCACTCGTCCAGAGTGGTAGTAAATTTGGCGAGCTTCGCGCGAACCCGCTCCAGTCCTTGTGCACCGAGGATTAGATTTAGCGGGGGCGATGCCGATGCCGCGACTTTCATGATCGCATTCGCGGCGCGTTCGGGATCGCCGGGTTGGCGACCGCTGTAGCTTTTGATCTCGGCGCGCCGGGCGCCCGATGTATTCGCGT
>JBDTMS010001089.1:0-1608 GCA_039934195.1 Betaproteobacteria bacterium | reverse complement strand
ACGAATGGCGGTGCGATGAGGCTTCGTCCCGAACCCTCATCGCACGTGCGCGTGTATCGATCAGGTGTTTTGCAGCCTCCGCCGTGCCACGGCGCCAAGACTCAGCAGTCCAGCAATTACGCCGATCGCAGCAGCGGGCTCAGGTACAGGGTCGGGCGCTGATGCCATTGACGACACGACGAACTTCGCGTCGACAGTGCCAGCGCCCGGAACGACGACGCCGAAATACAACGCACCGTCTTGCGTTACCGGACCACCATTGAAGACTGAATTGAACTCCAGCGATTGTCCGCCCGTCACGCCCGGACTGAAACGGCCGGTAGCTGTAAATGCGGCCGTCCCTGATACTGTTTCGACCGAGGCATTGTTGAAGCTCGTGGTGCCGTCGCCGGTTACGCTATAAGGAACGCTAAAAATAACAGCCGCAGGATCGGTCAGCGTCAAGGTCACTTCGCGCTCCAAGCGCCCGCTTGCGGTATTTCGAGCGTTGGGGTCGGTACCCAGAACGAGGGTCGCAGATGCCTTCGTCGCAAACACGGTGCTGGAAGCGTTTGCGGCGCCATTTGCGTGGAGCGTAGCCGAGGTGATGTCCAGCGCCGTAGACCAATCGGCCGTATTGTGCGTATGCGTATCGCCCGATCCACCGACGGTCGTCGCACTCGTGCTCCACAGGGTCGTCTCGCCGCTCTGCGTAAACGCGGGCAGGGGTTTTTGACCCGGCGTTCCGACAGCGAAAATCTTCATGTTGGCCCAATCCAGCGATGCGGTGGATAGCGTTGCCGCTGCAGGCTGGATCGCCGTAATGCACAGAATCACACCAAACAATGCGTTTCGAGATGCGTTCATCATTGCTCCTTTCAGGGTAAGCGTGCCGTTGACCAACCAGATGGACAACGATCGACCAACTTTCCCGCTCAATGCTGACGACACATCGGCGAGCTGCGGACCGGGGAGTTGCGGACCGGCGCCGCGCATCGAGTTTATGCCGCGACACGACGGCGTCAATCAGCCATAAGTTGCACAGCGTGCTGAATCGCGCCTGGCGGACGGCTACGAGTACCTACTTGCGAAGAGGCGTTGCGGAAAGGGACGCCTGTGGGCGAACGATAGGGTGGCACGCTGCCCTGATGCGCTCAAACGAGACTTACGGTGAGATCGGTGTCGGGCTGCCTTAGATGACAAGCCACCCATTGCCCGGGCAGCACCTGTTTCAGCGGCGGCTCGACTTGCTTACAAACCGATATGGCATACGGGCAGCGCGTGTGAAAGCGGCAACCGGTCGGCGGATCGATTGGACTCGGCACATCGCCGCTCAGCACGCGTCGTTGCCTGCGCAACGTCGGATCGGGCACCGGCACCGCTTCCAGCAGCGCTTCGGTGTAGGGATGCTGCGGTTGGGTGAAGATGTTGCGCTTCGGCGCGATCTCGACGATTTTGCCTAAATACATCACGGCGACGCGATGGCTGATGTGCTCGACCACGGCGAGATCATGCGCGATGAACAGGTACGAAAGATTGAGCTCGGCCTGCAGGTCCATCAGCAGATTGATCACCTGCGCCTGCACCGACACGTCGAGCGCGGACACCGGCTCGTCGCACACGATCAGC
>JBDTMS010001088.1:0-1614 GCA_039934195.1 Betaproteobacteria bacterium | reverse complement strand
CCGAACGCCTTCTGCATGTCCGCTTCGCTGTAGCCGATGTCGACGTCCGTCTCCATGCGCCAGAATAAATCCGGCGCGAGCACGACGTAGCCTTCTTCGGCGTAATACTCGGCAACCTCGCGCACGTAGGCGTTGATGCCGAAGATTTCCTGACACAAGACGATGCCCGGGCCTTTGCCGAGTGCCGGCACCGTCAGGTAAGCGCGGAACTTACCCCCGTCTGCCGCTGCGATTTCGATCCACTTTCCAGCCATGCTCGCATCTCCCATTCTCTTAGCGTGCCGTTCTCATGGTAATTGCCCGGTTGCGCTCTCGACTCTTGCACGCAAGCGACTTTTGCATGCAGCCTCCAGCGCTGTCAATGTTGCCGCGTTTCATTTCGCAAGAGCCGGCCGTCGTCGCGTGTAAGCCGGTGCTATCCTTGCGCGAATTCAGCATCCCAACGACAGCAGCAGGAGACATCAATGAGCACTCTAGACGGAAAAGTAGCGGTCATCACCGGCGGTGGGAGCGGCATCGGCGAAGCTTGTGCAGAATTGTTCGTACAAGAAGGCGCGCGCGTGTTTCTTTCCGGACGGCGCGAAGATCCGCTCAAAGCGCTGGTGGCGAAGCTCGGCAAGGATAAGGCCGCGTACATTACCGGTGACGTATCCAAGCCCGAGGACAATCAACGCTTGTTCGAAGCTGCGACCAAACAGTTCGGCGGCGTCGATATTTTTCTTGCGAACGCCGGCGTCGAAGGGGCAGCGAGCTCGATCCCGGAATATTCGCTCGAGGTATTCGACGAAGTGATTGCGGTAAACGTACGCGGCGTATTTCTCGGTTTGAAGTACGCGATCCCGGCGCTGCAAAAACGCGGCGGCGGCAGCATCGTGATCACCTCTTCGATCGCGGGCATCAAAGCACGCGGGACGGGAAATTCCGCTTATGTCACGAGCAAACATGCGGAGATCGGCATGATGCGCTCCGCTGCGGCCGAGTGTGCACCGCTGAAGATTCGCGTCAATGCAGTGCTGCCCGGCCCGACCGATACGCGCATGATTCACTCGATCGAAGAAAGCCGCTCGCCCGGTGCGCCGGAAAAAGCCCGCGCGGCGATTCTCGCCGGGCTGCCGCTGCAGCGCTACGGAACCTCTGAGGAAATTGCCAACCTCATTGCGTTTTTAGCGAGCGACAACGCCAGCATCTGCACCGGCGGCGTGTTCATCGCCGACGGCGGGTTGTCGGCGATCTAGTGCAAGGGCGGCGGCAGTAACAGCAGCGACACCGTGCTCAATACACCGAGCGCCCGCCGCTGATATCGAATAGCTGCCCGGTGGAGAACGAGCAATCTTCCGATGAAAGCCAGGCCACCATCGCTGCGATTTCATTCGGCTGAACGAAGCGCGCTTTCGGCACTTGCTCGACCATCCACTTCACCTTTTCCGGCGTGAAGGTGCTGAGAATCTCAGTCTCGGCGACTGAAGGACACACCGCGTTGACTAGAATTTCAGTGTCGGCAAGCTCACGTCCCAGCGCCTTGGTCAACGCGATGACTGCCGCTTTCGATGCGCCGTACGCGGCGAAATTCGGCGTGCCGTTTTTGCCGGCGATCGACGCGATGTTGACGATGCG
>JBDTMS010001087.1:0-1616 GCA_039934195.1 Betaproteobacteria bacterium | reverse complement strand
CACGATGTAAAAGCGCTCGAGTATTGGATCAAAGAGCGCCTCGCCAGTAATACCGAGGTGCAGCGCGTGAGCGAATTCATTCACTTCGCGTGCACGTCGGAAGATATCAACAACCTGTGCCACGCCCTGATGGTGCAAGACTCGCGGCTGCACATCATGCTGCCCGCGCTCGAGCGGGTCTTGCAGCGTCTGATCAATCTCGCGCATGACCTGGCTGACGCGTCGATGTTGGCGAGAACGCATGGCCAGGCCGCAACGCCGACGACAATGGGCAAGGAGCTGGCGAATTACGTAGCGCGCCTACAACGCCAACGCGACCGCTTGGCGCGCGTGAGCATCACGGGAAAAATCAATGGCGCGGTCGGCAACTACAACGCGCACGTTGCCGCCTATCCAGGCATCGACTGGCCGGCGTTCGCGAAGGCGTTCGTTCAGAGTCTGGCTCTCGAATTCAACCCCTACACGACGCAGATCGAGCCGCACGATGCGCTCGCGGAGCTGTTCGATGCCTACGCTGCGATCAATACAGTGATTCTCGACCTCGACCGGGATTTGTGGGGCTACATCTCTCTGGGTTACTTCAAGCAGCGAACGCGGGATGGCGAAGTCGGATCCTCGACGATGCCGCACAAGGTAAACCCGATCGACTTCGAAAACTCGGAAGGCAACCTCGGCATCGCAAATGCGTTGCTCGATCACCTTGCGAGCAAGCTGCCGGTGTCGCGCTGGCAACGCGATCTTTCCGATTCGACCGTCCTGCGCAACGTCGGCGTAGCGTTGGGCCACACTTTGCTCGCGTGGGACAGTTGCGCAACCGGTCTCGACAAGCTCGAGATCAATCGCACGCGGCTGCAGGAAGATCTGCAGGATAATTGGGACGTGCTGGCCGAGCCGATTCAAACCGTCATGCGGCGCTACGGCTTGTCCGAACCGTACGAACAACTCAAATCATTGACGCGCGGCAAGCAGGGCATCACGCGCGATGCGCTGCATGCGTTCATCCGCGACTTGCATCTTCCGGAATCGGAAAAAGAACGTTTGCTGCAACTCACCCCGGCAACTTACACCGGGCTGGCAGCGCAACTCGCGCGAGAAATCTAAACGCCCTTAAGCGCGTTTGAGCTTCGCGCGCAGCACCTCGATGATGGCCGGTGCAATCGACAGCAAAATAATGCCGAAGATCACCAGCGTGAGATTTTTCTGCACGATCGCAATGTTGCCGAAGAAGTAGCCGGCATATCCCAGCAAGGCAACCCACAACACCGCACCGCCGACGTTGAACATGAGAAAGCGTCCGTAGTCCATGCGGCCGATGCCGGCTACGAATGGCGCGTATGTCCGCACGATCGGTACGAAGCGCGCGATGATGATGGTGCGCCCGCCGTAGCGTTCGAAGTAACCGTGCGTGCGCTCGATGAATGCCTTCTTGAAAAACCACGTGTCGCGATAGCCGTAGATGCGCTGCCCGATCCAGCGGCCGATCGCGTAGTTGAGCGAGTCACCTGCAACCGCTGCAAGAATGAGCACGATCACCAGCAGGTGAACACTCATGGCGCCCGCGCCGGCCAAGGTACCGGCGACGAACAACAATGAATCGCCGGGAAGGAACGGCGTTA
>JBDTMS010001086.1:0-1630 GCA_039934195.1 Betaproteobacteria bacterium | reverse complement strand
CGCGCCCTCGACGACCTGAGTGAAATTTGGATCTTCATCGCCGACGACAGCGTGGCGCAGGCGGATAGCTTTATCGATAGCATCGACGCGCAACTGCGCACGCTGGCGACACAACCCCTGATGGGCCGCGCGCGCGACGAATTGGCACCGAATTTAAGAAGTATGCCGATCGGCCGCTACGTGATTTTCTATGAAGCGCTGCCTGATGGTATTGTCATCGCACGCGTGCTGCATAGTGCAAGAGATGTAGAAGCGCAATTCGAGAGTGAGTGAGGTACTGACTAAGGGGAGGGTGGTGTGCAGGACGACGGCAAATTGCGGTATTCAGTTAGCCTTGTCACGCAAGGAACCCACAGGTTTTACACGTTGACAATGCCGAGTGACGTGCTCGCTCGCACATGTTTCGTTACTACTCGAAATGAAGATCCCAAACAAACTTGGTCTCGCTCCTATTGCGCGATGATTGGCTCCACTGCTCACCCGGTCCAACAACTACGGAAAAGGTTAACCCCAGCTCACTGAATTGCCTCTACCTTCCATGCATCGAAATCTTTTCCGATACGCACACGCCACGCCGGCGCATTGCCTCGGCTCAAATCTAATCGCGTTACACCATAGACGTACTCGCCAGCTTCCACACTTTGCAGGCCCACCACCCACACTGCTTCGAATAACAATGGGGTAGGCAGTTGCCCGGCGACCCTATTGGGAAGCCACTCGCGCCCGCGGGCATTTAAGAACACCACCAATGTCTTCCCAGAGGCGTACGCTGCTCCGCCTTTGCTCTGCTTCCTCGCTATCGCTTTCAAAATCAGCGGTTCGACGTCTTGCAATTCACCATCGCGAGCCTTGGGCACCAAGACGTGCTCGGTCGGCCATGTTGCTTCTGTCACGCTGTCATAGATGATTCCATCACCGCCGAGCGGATCACTACTAAACGATAGCCTGTCGGGCTGGGTCACAGAATTAGCTACAACACATAGCAGCCAATTGCCCAATAGCTCGCGGGACCGGAGTCCACGAAATCGATCAAAGGGTTTCCCAGTCTGAATGTGCTCGCCAATACGAATGAATGGTTCGAGTTCCTTCAGAGCGACTGTCAGGCTCTTGAAGCGTATGACTTGGTACTTCATGCCCTTAATAAGCGACTTTAAACGTCGGACTATCCTCGGGACGCGTGCGGCGATGATCGTAAACGCGCGTAGTAGAAATATTCGCGTGCCCCAACCACTCCTGCACCTTGGCGATATCCGCGCCGCGTTCCAGCGAGTTCGTCGCCGCTGTCGCGCGCATCGAATGCGCTGCAGGCAGTAAATTCTGGATGCCAGCTTTTGCCGCGTAGTCGCGGATCATCTTGTATACGCCGTCCGCCGTGATGGCTTGATCAGGCTTACCGCTGACGTTGTGGCGGATCGGTGAGAAGAGGGCGCGTTCGCCGTCGTCGGCGCGGCCGGCAGCTTCCATGCGGCACTTCGGCCAGGCGGTGATACTCGGCCGCGGTGAGCTTGCGGCCGTCGGGTGCTGGAATGGGTGCCAAGTCGGTTTTGGGGGTCTTGCTCATAGGATTCTCATCTGTTTGGAATCATCCGCGAGGCCTCCGGCGAAATATCCCAACAATAAGCCGAGTGGT
>JBDTMS010001085.1:0-1630 GCA_039934195.1 Betaproteobacteria bacterium | reverse complement strand
CGAGATCCTGCAGCGTCGCCCCGAGCACCTCGTCGGATAAGTCCACGTCGTCGACTGCGCGCGCCAGCACCATGGCGCCGACCATCTCGGCCATTATCGCGATTGCCTTGCGGCGGCGCGCCGCGCGTGTGCGCCCCGGAGCGATTTTACCGAGGGCATCCAAAGCCGGTTTGAGCCCAGTGGTAAAGGCAGCTCGGACCGGGCCGCTCTGCCGCGCCGCTTCGCTGGCCAGCGACGAGAACATGCACCCGCCGCCCGGATTATCGCGGTGGCGGCGGGTCAGGTAATTCTCCATCACCGATCGCAGCGTCTCATCGGTCATGTTTTCCGCGAGACGTCCCACTAAGTCGCTGCTCTTCGCACCGCTGCATGGGTCGGCGGCTGCGACGGCGCACACAGCGCGGTGCGCGAGCTCAGCCGCATCGCTTTTCAGGGCGCGGCGTACGAAGACGTCTTCTTCGTCGCGGACACGCAAATGACCGGATCGATGGCCCCGGATGAGCTCAACATTTATCTATGGCGGCGCGGCTTTCATTTATTTTTTCCAATGCGGGGCACCGACCACTGGCGCATCGTCGCAATACTGCCCCTGGAATTGCGCGACAAAAAAGACCTAAGCTTCGATGACGTCATTCCATCGATACGCAAGCAAGCCGGCCCGGAGCTGGTTTTTCAGAAGTGCACCTGGTTCTCGACTTATCGCATTCACCACCGGCGTGCGCAGCGTTTTCGCGATCGCCGCTGTTTTATTTTAGGTCACGCGGCGCACGTTCACAGTCCGGAGGCGCGCAAGGCATGAACACCGGCCTGCAGGATGCGTCTAACCTGGGATGGAAGCTCGCGTCGGTGATAGCAGGGACCGCCAACGCGCGTTTGCTCGATTCGTACGAAGTGGAACGCATTCCGGTGGCGGAGCGGCTGTTGAGCACGACAGATCGTGCCTTCTCGGTTGCCGTGTCCGACAGTTCGTTCGCAGCGTTCTTTCGCACCCGTGTGCTGGCAAGAGTGCTGGCATTCGCGATGCACTTCGAGCGCGTGCGAAAGCTCGCCTTCATGACGATCTCGCAAACCGGCATCAGCTATCGTAAAAGCCCGCTGTCGGAAACGATGCACGGCATGCCGCAATCGGCGCCGCATGCAGGCGATCGTTTTCCATGGCTGCGGCTGAAGTTCTCGTCCAACGGCGCGGTCGAAGACGTGTACGAAAAGCTGGACGACACAAAATTCACTCTGATTGTGATCGGGCAGCCCGCGGTTGTTTCTGAAATGCCGGGCCTTGCCGGAATGCTGCAAGTCCTCGCCTTGCCAGACGATCCAGCGAACGATTTGGAATGGGCCCGCACGCATATTCCATCGCCGTCGTTTTACCTGGTGCGCCGGATGGCTACATCGGACTTGCGGGCACTCGGTTTAATGTTGAGGTCACGTCGCGCTATGTGTCCGAGCGCTGCTATTGGAATTG
This sequence comes from Betaproteobacteria bacterium, assembly GCA_039934195.1. Classification (GTDB taxonomy): domain Bacteria; phylum Pseudomonadota; class Gammaproteobacteria; order Burkholderiales; family SHXO01; genus SHXO01. The sequence goes on along the minus strand of JBDTMS010001085.1, from coordinate 168 downwards.
GTAGCGCGGGACTTGCGGCACCGAACGTTCACGAAATCGCACCAACACTTCGCTCTGTGAAACTCAGGAGGTGAAGCTTAAGGCTCTAAGCTCACCTTTGCCCTGCCCGAAAGCCAAGGGTCACTACGCAGCGGGCAGCTCGCTCCTGAAGCTCCGTCGCGAATCGCG
>JBDTMS010001084.1:0-1631 GCA_039934195.1 Betaproteobacteria bacterium | reverse complement strand
AGTGGAACAAGGCATCGATGCGATCGTGATGACGGCCAGCGGCTGCGGCACGCTGGTGAAGGAATACGGGCATCTGCTCGAGCACGATCCGCGCTATGCGGAAAAGGCCCGACGCATCTCCGAGCTGACGCGCGATGCATCCGAAATTCTGCTCGAGCAGCGCGCGCGTTTGCAGGAATGGATCGTTCCCAGCATGCGCGGCAAGGTGGCGTTTCATGCGCCCTGCTCTCTGCAGCACGCACAACAAATCAGCGGGCCCGCGGAGACCTTGCTGCGCGAAGTCGGGTACGAGCTCACCGTCGTCGCCGATGCGCATCTGTGCTGCGGTTCGGCCGGCACCTACTCAATGCTGCAGCCGAAGCTGTCGCAGCAGTTGCGCGATAACAAAGTCGCGGCGCTGCAATCGGGCGCGCCTGCGGTGATCGCCACGGCGAACGTCGGCTGCCTGGCGCACATCCAAAGCGGCACCGCATTGCCGGTACGTCACTGGCTGGAATTGCTCGACGAGGCGCTACGCCGTTAGCGGAATTTGTGCAGCGCGCTGCGCGTTGCCGCATAATCGCGGCCTTGTTCGTCTGCCGCTGTCCGCAGCGACCTCTTTCACTGCAGCATCTCTGCGAATACGCGATGGCTCAATACGTTTACACGATGAATCGGGTGGGCAAGATCGTTCCGCCCAAACGCGCAATTCTCAAAGACATCTCACTTGCGTTCTTCCCCGGCGCCAAGATCGGCGTGCTGGGACTCAACGGCTCGGGTAAGTCCAGCCTGCTCCGCATCATGGCGGGCGAGGACAAAGACATCGAAGGCGAAGCAGTGCCGATGCCCGACCTGCGCATCGGCTTTCTCCCGCAGGAGCCACAGCTCGATCCCGAGCAGACGGTGCGGCAAGCGGTGGAACAAGGCATGGGGGAAGTATTCGAAGCGAAAGCCAAGCTCGATGAGATCTACGCCGCGTACGCCGAGCCCGATGCGGATTTCGATAAGCTCGCGACCGACCAAGCCAAGTACGAGGCGATCCTGTCTACCAGCGGCACCGACGTCGAGCATCAGCTCGAAGTCGCCGCCGACGCGCTGCGGCTGCCGCCGTGGGACGCCAAAATCGGCCCGCTCTCCGGCGGCGAGCGCCGGCGCGTGGCGCTCTGCCGTTTGCTACTGTCCAAGCCCGACATGCTGCTGCTCGACGAGCCGACCAATCATCTGGATGCCGAGAGTGTCGATTGGCTCGAAGTGTTTCTGAAAAAATTCCCCGGCACGGTGGTCGCCGTGACGCATGATCGCTACTTCCTCGACAACGCCGCCGAGTGGATTCTCGAGCTCGACCGCGGCTACGGCATTCCGTGGAAAGGCAACTACAGCTCGTGGCTCGAACAGAAAGAGCAGCGACTGGAAACCGAAGCGAAGCAGGAATCCGCTCGCATCAAGGCAATGCAGAAGGAATTGGAATGGGTGCGCTCGAATCCGAAGGCGCGCCAGGCCAAGAGCAAAGCCCGTATCGCGCGCTTCGAAGAGCTGTCGTCCTACGAGCACCAGACGCGCAACGAAACGCAGGAAATTTTTATCCCGGTGGCCGAGCGTCTGGGCAACAACGTGATTCAGTTCAAAGACGTCAGCAAAGGCTACGGCGATCG
>JBDTMS010001083.1:0-1632 GCA_039934195.1 Betaproteobacteria bacterium | reverse complement strand
TGTGCCGACGCAGCCGGCGAAGAACGAACCGAGCGCCGCGATCGCAAGCGCGGGACCGGCGCGCCCTTGGCGTGCCATCTGGTAGCCGTCGAGGCACGTGACGACCGAAGACGATTCACCCGGCAGATTTACCAGAATCGCGGTCGTCGAGCCGCCGTACTGCGCGCCGTAATAGATGCCGGCGAGCAGGATCAATGCAGTGACCGGTGGCAATGAAAACGTCGCGGGGAGCAGCATGGCGATGGTCGCGACTGGGCCGATGCCGGGCAGCACGCCGATAAGCGTACCGAGGGAGACGCCGACCAGACAGTAGAGAACGTTCTGGAAGGTGAGTGCGACGCCGAAGCCGAGTGCCAGGTTGTGGAGAAGATCCATCGGCGTGCCCGGTTCAGCGAAATTGCGGCCATACGTTGAACGGCAGCTTGAGCGCATAGACGAAGACACCGAGCGATACCGCGGTCAACACCACCGTGAGAACGATGAGCTCGAGCAGGCGTGCTTTCGGATTCGCCATGTAGCCTGCGACCGTGACCAGCAGGACGGCGACCGCAAGACCGAGTCGCTCGATGGTCAACGCGAATACTGCGACCGAGAACAGCACCAGCAGCAGCGGCTTTAACTGCCAGCGATCGATGCGCTCGGTCGTGAGCGTGAATCCGCGCGCCGCAACGACCAAGCCTATCAGGAGCAGCAGCCCGCCGACCAACAGCGGGAAATAACCCGGTCCCATGCGCGACGTGCTGCCGATCGAATAGTCACGCGCCAAAAACACGGCGAGGCCGCCGATCGCGATGTACATGAGGCCCGCGTAGAAATCCTTGCTGCTCTTGATTCTGACCGCCAACGCTGCCTCCCCGTTTGGTTCATTGTCTGATGCGCGCGTATTCTTCCACACCGAATGCGCGGCGAGCAAATCGAGTGCAGCGCCTCACGGCGATATGTCATCGCAGCGGCCGCAATCTGTCGTCGCAGCGATCGCCGCCCAGCCTATCGCCGCATTTGCTACGATGCGCACCTTTGCTCGCAGCGCTTTGCACGGTCGTGGCGATCGGTGCATCCGCGATGACCGCGTCGATCAGGGCGCACAGGCTCAGCCATCATGGCACAGTACTTCGTAATTCACCCCACCCACCCGCAACGGCGCTTGATCGAACAGGCCGTGCATATCGTTCGCGCAGGCGGATTGATTGTCTATCCCACCGATTCTTGCTACGCGTTCGGCTGCCAGATCGGCAACAAAGAAGCGATGGAGCGCATCCGCACGGTGAGAAAGCTTGACGACAGCCATCACTTCACGCTCGTGTGCCGCGATCTGTCCGAGCTCGGACGCTACGCACGCGTGGACAACAGTGCGTATCGGTTACTGAAGACGGCGACACCGGGCAGCTATACGTTCCTGCTGCAAGCGTCGCGCGAAGTGCCGCGGCGGCTGCAGAATCCTCGGCGCAAGACCATCGGTCTGCGTATTCCGGGACACCCGGTCGCGCAGGCTCTGCTCGCCGAGCTTGGCGAGCCGCTGTTGACGTCGACCTTGGTGTTGCCCGACGACCCGATCCCACTCAACGATGCGGAGGAAATTCGCAGCCGGCTCGAGCACGAAGTCGATCTCGTGCTCGATGCAGGATCGTGCGG
>JBDTMS010001082.1:0-1633 GCA_039934195.1 Betaproteobacteria bacterium | reverse complement strand
GCGCTGCTCGCGGTGCAGCGGGGCGCTACAATCGTGCGGGTGCACGATGTCGCCGCGACACGCGATGCACTTCTCGTACTGCGCGCTGTAGAAGATGCAGCTGCCGGTGCCCGGACGTGATCCTGAATGCTTGCAATCTGCGTCAGCCACGACGCGCAAGGGCCAGCGTTTATCCGTATGTAACTAAGATCCGAGCTGCACTGAGGCTATGACGCGAAAATACTTCGGCACGGACGGCGTGCGCGGCAAGGTCGGCGTCGCGCCGGTCACGCCCGAGATCATCATGCACCTGGGCTATGCCGCCGGCAAAGTACTGGCCGGTGCCGAGCGTTCCGGCGGTGCCGGCGATCCGCCGGCCGTGTTGATCGGCAAGGACACGCGGATTTCCGGATACATGCTCGAATCGGCTCTGCAGGCCGGCCTGTCTGCGGCAGGTGTCGACATCTATTTGAGCGGACCGCTGCCGACGCCGGCGGTCGCGTATCTGACGCGCGCGTTGCGTCTGCAAGCAGGCATCGTGATCAGCGCTTCGCATAATGCGTTCGAAGATAACGGGATCAAATTTTTCTCCGCGAGCGGCAACAAGCTTCCCGATGCAGTCGAGCAAGAGATCGAGCGCGGGCTGCAAGACCCGATCACCACTGCGAGCTCGGCGGGACTCGGCAAGGCACGTCGTATCAACGATGCGGCGGGTCGCTACATCGAATTCTGCAAGAGCACGTTCCCATCAGCGCTCGATCTGCGCGGGATAAAGATCGTCGTGGACTGCGCGAACGGCGCGTGCTATCAAGTCGCGCCGCACGTCTTTCACGAGCTCGGCGCGGATGTGATTGCGGTGGGCAATCGGCCCGACGGGTTGAACATCAATCGCGACTGCGGTGCGACCTCGCCACAGACGCTTGTGCGCGAGGTAAAGGCGAGCGGGGCGCATCTGGGCATTGCGCTCGACGGCGACGGCGACCGTCTGGTGATGGCCGATGGCAGCGGTCGCCTGTACGACGGCGATGAGCTGCTCTACATCATCGCTTGCCATCGACAAGCGGAAGGTGCGCTGCGCGGCGGCGTCGTCGGTACGCTGATGAGCAACTTCGGTATGGAGCAGGCGTTGCGCGAGCGCGATATCCCGTTCGTTCGCGCTGCGGTTGGCGATCGCTACGTGCTGGAAAAATTGCAGGAAGTCGATTGGCTGCTCGGCGGCGAGAATTCCGGCCACATCATCTGCCTGGACAAGCACACCACCGGCGATGGCATCGTATCGGCACTGCAGGTGCTGCACGTGTTGCGCGTGACCGGACAGTCGCTCGAGCAAGTCTGCGCAAAGTTGACGCTGTATCCGCAGGTGCTGATCAACGTGAAGGTTGCAAAAGGCGATGATCCGAGCAAGCACCCGCGTGTGCGATCTGCGGTGAGTGCAGCCGAGACGCGCCTCCAGGGTCGCGGTCGGGTGTTGCTGCGCGCGTCGGGCACCGAGCCGGTAGTTCGCGTCATGGTCGAAGGCGAATCGGAACTGCTGGTCAATGAGCTCGCGCAAAGCATCGCAGCTTCGATCCAGGCTGGATGACGACAAGCGTTATCGACCAGTGCCGCGAATCGCTCTCCGCCAATCGAGGCTGCAACGAAACTGTCACCTCAC
>JBDTMS010001081.1:0-1637 GCA_039934195.1 Betaproteobacteria bacterium | reverse complement strand
CGGAATGGATTTGCGAATACTGCGGATGCATTCGCCGCGACCTCGATGCAGCGCCGGCGGTTTGTCCGAAGTGCAAAGCGAATATCGAATATGAGTTCCTTCGTTCGCACCAGGCATTCGGGGAGATAACCAGCTACCGAGGGATGATTACCCGGGTCGCTCGCTGTGATTGCGAGCCACGGCTATATACCGAGTGGCCTGTTAGCCAAATTACGAGTTGTGCGGTTTGCGAAGATTGCGACACGGTAACTTTGGCACCGGCCGGCACGTTCCCGGCCCACCTCGGGGAGCCGGTATCGCTTTGCACGAAATGTGGCTCCATTCGCAACGACCTGGTGAAGTGGGACCGGCTCCGTAAGGCACCGCCAACCTATTGCCCCGGATGTCGATCCTTGAACATCAAGACCGAGCATTACGAAACAGTGCACTGGCTAGGATTGGGCTATCCGGAAATCGCACGGTTCATCGTGTCCCTCGACCCGTATTACGTTTGCGGCGACTGCGGGAAGGAGAGGGATGATTACGACTGGCGACTTCGTAGAGGAGAAAACCCTGATTGCGAGTGACCCGGAGCGATCCACCTCAGCCTAAAACGGTGAGGGAAGGGCGTTGCTAAATCAGGCTTGTGACTCGGGAAGATTTGATCAGCAAGCGGTTCACCAGCAAGGGCAGCTAGGGTAGAGCCAGAGACGGGCTTAACCACTGGGCGGTACGCCGTCCGCCGTGATCGCTCCGATCAGCGTACCGGTAGTGTTGTTGCGTACCGGAGAGAAGAGGGCGCGTTCACCGTCGCCGGCGCGGCCGGCAGCTTCCAGATAATCGGTGATCGCTTCCAGCGTGCCGGCATGGATCGGCACGTAGCGTAGCTTGCGTCCCTTGCCGTGCACGCGCAAATGCTTCACGCCGCGCCGTTCGTGAATGTCCTTGACCTTGAGCTTGCAGAGTTCCTCACGGCGCAAGGCGTGATAGAGCAGGGTGGAGAGAATGGCTCGATCACGTTTGCCTTTAAGCGTGCTGGCGTCGGGCGCTTCGAGCAGCGCGCGCGCCTGGTGATCGCCAAGCGCTGGCGTCTTGCCTTCGGACGTTTCGTTTTTCGGGCGGTTGACGCCCTTGACCGGGTTATGCGTGATTGCGTTGGCGTCGCACAGATAATCGAACAGCGACGATAGCGCCGCGAGCTTGCGCCGGATCGTGGCACCGGCGAGCCCGCGCCCGTCCAAATCCTTGCGCCATTCAATCACGTGCGCGCGCGTGACGGTGCGAAACTCCATCGCATCGCCGATGCCGACAAAACGGATAAATTCTTTGAGGTCGGCTTCGTACTTGCGCCGCGTGCCGGGATTTTCGATGTTCTGAAACCACACCGCTTCATGCGGCACTTCGGCCAAGCGGTGATACTCGGCGGCGGTAAGCTTGCGCCCGTCGGGTGCTGGAACGCGTGCGAGGTCGGTTTTGGATGTCTTGCTCATAGAATTCTCATCTGTTTGGAATCATCCGCGAGGCCTCCGGCAAAATATCCAAGCAGCAAGCCGAGTGGTTCGCATGTGGCCTCGATGAGCTCGCGCAGCGTGGCGTCGGTTGGCAACTGCTCGGCGTGCGCGCTGAGCCGGTTGAGCACGTCGGACAGGTAGTCGGCC
>JBDTMS010001080.1:0-1640 GCA_039934195.1 Betaproteobacteria bacterium | reverse complement strand
GTATAGGTTTTCGACAAATATAACCAGAGCGAGATGGTGAGCCCGATCGCCATCGCAAACGCGACCAGCATTCGCATCGGCACGCGCATCTCGCCCAGCGCAAAGCTGCTACCGATGTAAGGTGCGTCCACCATGCGCTGGTCGACACCGAAGATCATAATCAATCCGACTTCGATGATGAATCCAACGCCGAAGAAAAACGCTAGGCCGCGCAAGGCCGCGTCGCTGCCGCGGCGTTCGAACACCGCGTGGTAGAAGCGATACATCACGATGCCGATCAGGAAAAACACCGGCGTCAGCACGACGCCAGCAAGCAGCGGATCGACGCCGCGTTGCGTCAGAAAGTAAACGGCATACGCGCCGAGCACTAGAAATGCAGGATGCGCGATATGCGGAACATCGAGCAGACCGAACGCGATCGACAAGCCGATGCTTACCGCTGCGTAGAAGCAACCCAGCAGGACGCCGGCAAGGATTGCTTCGCTCAGCAGATCAAGCGGCATGTGCCGCCGGTCCTGTGCTGACGAGGGCTGACGGTAGACTCTCGGCCTGAATCGCATCCGCACGCGCGCGATGCGACCGCCCGAGGCTACTGCGCCGCATTACTTCCGAGCTTGATTGAAAGCGCGTGCATCGCCGGTTTTGTACGCGTCAGGTGCGATGATCACCTGCTTGCCGGCACCACGAAACTGCTCGAGATTTTTGTCGGCGATACCCTGGAACTGCACGTAAATCATGCGTGGATTAGCCCACTCGCCCGTGGGCCCAAAGCGGATCGGCCCGACGATCGTCTTCATCTCGTGCTCTCGCAGATACTTCGCCAGAATCTTGTGGTCGAGACTACCGGTTGCGCTAACCGCTTGCGCGAGCATCTCGCCGATCGCGTAATCGTACGGCGGCAGGTAGTAGCCTAGCGGATCGACGTTCGCCTGCTTCGCCTTCGGCTGGTAGCGGTCGAGGAATTCGCGCACGCCGGCGAAGTCCATCGTCTTCTCCGGCGCCCACACGTTGTAATTGACCACGCCATTCAACTGCGATCCGAGCGACTCCATGATCGAGGCGTATTGCAGCCCGACCATACCGCCGCCGAACAACTTCACGCTGTCGCCCACGCCAATCTCGTTTACCGCGCGGACGATCGCGGTCGAATCCGACGGGTAGCCGGCAACGAACACGACGTCCGGCTTCTTCGCGCGGATCGCCCGCATCATCGATGAGAAATCTACGGTGGTCGGCGGATAGTTCTGGTCGTACACGCTCCGCAAGCCGTACGCCTGCAGATCCTGACGCACCCCGCCAGCGAGGTTCTGCGCGAACTCTGCGTCGGCAGCGAGAATCGCGATCGTCTTCGCGCCCATCTTTTTGCACACGGCGAGATACGGCGCGGCCGCGTCCTTCGCAGACGCCCACGGCTGATTGTTGAAGTATTTGTCGTGGCGAATTTGCGCGTTGGCATCCAGCGCGAAGTTACCCATCAGCAGCAGGTCGCGCCGCTTCACCAGCGGCATGATCGGCGCAGTCGGATTGGTCGCGTAAGGCGCGATGAGCAGGTCGACCTTGTCGACGTCGATCAACTTGGTATAGATGCCCGGCGTCAGCGCCGGGCTGCTCTGATCGTCGTAGACCACCAGCTCGACCGG
>JBDTMS010001079.1:0-1641 GCA_039934195.1 Betaproteobacteria bacterium | reverse complement strand
CAGATTTTCTGAAACCCGGCGGGCTGGGCATGCTGCATTTCATCGGCCACGTCGGTGTGCGCGACACGACATTCTATATCCGCAAATACGTATTTCCCGGCGGCTGGATTCCGAGTCTGGCGGAAACCATCGCGTCGATGGAAAAGCACGGATTAGAGGTGGTCGACATCGAAAATCTACGGCGCCACTACGCGCACACGCTCGACGCGTGGACCGAGCGCTTCGATCGCAACTGGCACAATATTCAAGCGCTGAATCCGCAACGTTTCGATGAGCGCTTCCGTCGTATCTGGCGCATGTATCTGGTGTCGTGCGCGGAGATGTTTCGCGCGGCGCACGGCCGCACGCATCTGTTTCAAATCGTCTTCAGCAAAGGCAACATCACCAAAGACAACTATCCGATGAGCCGGCGGTTTTTGTACGATCAGGACGGCGTACCGCACGCGGCGGCGCCGCAACGCGAGACGACCAACGCATGAGCTCGCAGCGGCCGCGGCTGCATCGCGGTTAAGGCAACGCCGCCGCTCGCCTCGCTCCCATGTCCAGCCTTCCCATGTCGGCCTACGCCGAGCGCAGGCAGGCGCTGATTCAACAACTCAGCGCGCACAGCGGCTCCGGTCTTGCCCTGGGCAAACCGACCTCGAATCTGTTTCGCGATCGCGTGCCGACACCCCGCGCTAGATTGGATGTCAGCCAGTTCGATCATGTGCTCGCCGTCGATCCGTACCAGCAATGGGTCGACGTCGAAGGCATGACGCCGTACGACGTGCTCGCGGCGGCTACGCTTGCGAAGGGCGTGATGCCGTGCGTGGTGCCGCAGCTCAAGTCGATAACAATCGGCGGCGCGATTGCAGGTGTTGCCATCGAGGCAACCTCGTTCAAGTACGGGCTCACGCACGAAACCATGCTGGAGCTCGAGGTGCTGCTCGCCGACGGCAGCGTGGCGACCTGTACGGCCGATAACGAGCATCGCGATTTGTTCTACGGCTTTCCGAATTCCTATGGCACCTTGGGTTACGCACTGCGCACGCGGACGCGCACGGTGCCGACCAAACCATTCGTACACGTCAACCACATTCGCCACAGCGATGCGCAGGCTTATTTCGCGCAAATCGGCGCGCTGTGCGAAACGCAAGACGTCGACTTTCTCGATGGCGCCGTTTTCTCCGCGCGCGAGATGATCATCAGCGTCGGTCGCTTCGTCGACCAGGCGCCCTACACCAGCGACTACACGTTCGAGCGGATCTATTACCGGTCCCTGCGCGAGTGCGACGAGGATTATCTGACCGCCGAGGATTATCTCTGGCGCTGGGATACCGACTGGTTCTGGTGCTCGAAGAATCTCGGCGTGCAGCGTCCGCTGGTGCGGCGCCTGCTCGGACGCGAACGCCTGAATTCGCGCTTCTACACCAAGGTCATGCGCTGGAACAGCCGCTGGGGATTCACCCGCGCATTCGATCGCTTCTCGGGTTATCGGCACCGCGAGAGCGTCATTCAAGATGTCGATATACCGCTCGATCGCGCAGCGGAGTTTCTCGATTTCTTCCAGCGCGAGATCGGCATCCTGCCGATCTGGATTTGTCCGATCCGAACGCGCAACAACTGGACGTTGTATCCGATGGACCCGGCACGCATCTACGT
>JBDTMS010001078.1:0-1642 GCA_039934195.1 Betaproteobacteria bacterium | reverse complement strand
CATCGATTAGCGAACCAACCGCACGAGCGCCGGCCTTCGCGAGACAGTCGTTGGCCGTTCGCAGCGTGTCGAACTCTGTTCCACCACGCCGGCGATCGGCGTTCCTCGATGCGGATTGGGTGGCGGTAGATGCACTGCCCGCGCGCACACATGCGAAGCTGAGCGGTAGAACCAGAAAATTCGGGAAGGTACATGTTCAACGTAGCAAATTCCAAATCGCATAACCTGCTGGTCGAATGGATCGTTCAGAGCGCGCTCGCTAAAAAAGGCAAGCAGTACCTACGAGGACGCTTGATCGACATCGGTTGCGGCACCAAGCCGTATGAGTCGCTGCTCAAAGGCATGGTGAGCGAACACGTGGGCGTGGATCATGAAGCGACATTTCATGACCAGGCGAACATCGATCTCTACGGCACCGCGTATGCAATTCCGGCGGCGGACGACTCTTTCGATTCGGCGTTATGTACGGCGGTGCTGGAGCACCTCGAAGAACCGGAGACGGCGATACGCGAGTGCTATCGAGTGCTAAAACCCGGCGGCGCGGCGATCTACTGCGTGCCGTTCATCTGGCATCTGCACGAGGAGCCGCGCGATTTCTACCGCTACAGCAAATACGGTTTGCGCTATCTGTTCGAGAAAGCCAATTTCGAGATCGTCGAGATGATCGCGCTCTCGGGCTTCTGGGTGACCTTCGGCCAACTGCTCGTCTATAAGCTCCTGCCGTTCAACCGCGGCCCGTTGCGCTGGTTCAAGATTTTCGACGGCGTCGTGCTGCTGATCCAGGCGATCGCCTTCGGCCTCGATCGAGTCGACAAGGCGGAACAGTGGACCTGGATGTATCTGGTCGTCGCGCGCAAACCGATCACGGTTTGAGGCATACGAACCCTGTCGGGCGCGTCTGCGCATTTGTCCGTTTCGACTTTTCGCCATGGTTGTTGCGCCGGCCATGTTCGGTCGCGGGCGAAGTGCAGCAGCTGAGTTCCGCTTCCGAGAGTGGCATCGAATGTGCATAAATGGGATTCGCCACTGCCTCGAAACCGGACCGCAATCGTAGTACAGTCTGGTTCCCGCAGCGGCGGCACGTCCTCAGTTCACCATAAGGAGAAATCAAATGAAAGTTAAGACCAAGGGAAACGCTGGAACGGCCGGAGCGGGCTTCGTCTGATCTTGCCAGACCGAGCAATCGCTCGGGCTTGCTTCACAAAAAGCGAGGTTAAACGGGACACCGATGCGTGTCCCGTTTTTCTTGCTGCCCTCGTGGCGCGGCATCTTCCCCCGTCTGCTTTCAACCGCATTCAGGTACAGGACCCGTGTCGATTGACGCATATTCCATCGGTTCGGGAATCGTTACAGCGGTACCGAAGTTGTTTGGGAACCTGCCGGCAGAAACAGCAGGAACCACGTGCAGCTATTGATGAGCCGAGCACAAAAGATGCGCCCCCGAAATCTCGGGCCGCATGTCTAAGCGATCTTCAGAAGGACCTGGCATGAACGAACAATTTGGTGTTTCCGCTACTTTCTGGCGCGACTTTATCGCTAACTATTGGGGGCGAGTACCTGTTGTCATCAAGCAGCCGTTTGCCGGGCCACTAGTGGACTGTAACAGCTAATAATAGACTATAATGGTGTTCATGCCGAACGC
>JBDTMS010001077.1:0-1643 GCA_039934195.1 Betaproteobacteria bacterium | reverse complement strand
AGGCGAGCTTGCATTCGCGGATCGTGCCGCCTTCTTCGAGCTCGAGATTACCGATGTCGTGCAGCTCGTAGGGGCCGTGCACGTCCTGCGTGTAGTAGCTGTTGTCGATCATCATCTCCTCCAATTCGGTTGCAATCGGGCGGAAGCGATCTGCGGGTGCTGCACCCGCCCGTTACTCGGGATAGCGCGACTAGCCCAACTGAAACCCCTCGTAGTTGTTGGCTGCGACCTCATCGCATTTCTTGCGGTATCCACCGACGCCTTCCGGCCCGAGATAGGGCAGAAACGCGCGCGGCTTGCCGGGAATGTTCGCGCTCATGTACCAGGAATTCGCAGTGACCATCAAGGTCGCGCCGACGACCTCGTTGACGTGCGCGACCCACTGCTCTTGCGCCTTCGGCGTCGCCTCGATCGTGGTCTTGCCGCTCTTTCGCATATTGTCGATGCAGTCGGTCACCCATTCGACGTGCTGCTCGATGGAAACCGGCATGTTCGAGAGCACCGATGGGCTTTGCGGTCCGGTGATGGTGAACAGATTCGGGAAGCCTGCCACCGAAATGCCGAGATAGCTGTGCGGACCGTCTACCCACTTCTCATCGAGCGATATACCGTCGCGGCCTTTCAAGTTCAATGCTTTGAGCGGACCGGTCATGGCGTCGAAGCCGGTCGCGAAAACGATGATGTCCAGCGGATATTCCTTGTCGCCGGCGCGAATGCCGCGTTCGGTGATCTCCTCGATCGCGCCGTCCTGCTTCGCATCGACCAGTACCACATTGTCCTTATTGAACGTCTCGTAGTAATTGGTATCCAGCGGCTGCCGCTTGGTGCCGTACGCATAGCCTGTCGGTATCAGCTTCTCGGCGATGGCCGGATCTTTAACCGTCTTGCGGATCTTGCGCTTGATGTAGTCGGCGCAAACGTCGTTGGCCTTCTGATCGAAGAACATATCCTGATAGTTGGCAAGCCAGAACGCGAAGCCGCCGGCATCCCATTTCTTGTCGAATTCCTGCTCGCGCTCCTCGGGCGATACTTCCAGCGCCGACTTCGGAATGAAGTAGTGCTCCTGTCCGAAGAAGGATTCGCGAATGCGCTGGACCACGCCGTCGTAGTCGGCCTTGCGCTGCGCGGCGAGCTCGGGGTCGACCTTGCCGTTGCGAGCCGGTACGCAATAATTCGCAGTGCGCTGAAATACGACGAGCTGCTTCGCCTGTTGCGCGATTTCCGGAATCGCCTGTACGGCAGTTGCACCGGTGCCGACCATACCGACGCGCTTGTTGGTGAAGTCGACGCCGCCTTGCGGAAAGCGGCTGGTGTGATACCACTTGCCGGTGAATTTTTCCAGACCCTTGAACTGCGGAATGTTGGTCGTCGACAAACTGCCGACCGCGGCAATTAGATAACGCGCGGTAACCGGTTCGCCCGTGCTGGTGTGCACCGTCCACAGGCTGTTTTCTTCATCGTAGTCGGCACTGGTTACTCCGGTATTGAATTGGATGTCTCGTTTCAGGTGGTGGCGTTCGGCGACCCGCTCCAGATAGCGGAGAATTTCAGGCTGTTCCGGGTAGCGCTCGGACCACTCCCATTCCTGCAATAGCTGTTTGTCCCAGGTGTAGCAGTAAATATAGGCGTCGGAATCGCAACGA
>JBDTMS010001076.1:0-1643 GCA_039934195.1 Betaproteobacteria bacterium | reverse complement strand
AGTGCATTCAAGGGCGCGGCGTGATGATCGACTTGCACGCGCACGTGGGCCGCAAGGAAACGGCGGTCGGCTACGATCTGATGATGCGTGTTCTCGAGCAGGACAAAGTCGAAGTGGAGAGCGGCGACCTCGTCTGTTTGCACACCGGTTTCTCGCAGCTTCTGCTCGACATGAACAAGAAGCCCGACGCGCATACGCTGGAGCATTCTTGCGCGACGCTGGATGGCCGCGACAAAAAGCTGCTGAACTGGGTGACCGATACCGGGCTTGTGGCATTGATCGCGGACAACTACGCGGTCGAATCGCATCCGGCAACATCGCACGACGGCTGTTGTGCCGCCCTGCCTTTGCACGAGCATTGTTTGTTCAAGCTCGGCGTCAATCTCGGCGAGATTTGGTATCTCACCGAGCTCGCGGACTGGCTGCGTGCGAACAAACGCAATCGCTTTTTGTTGACCGCGCCACCGCTGCGTTTGCCCGGCGCAGTCGGCTCACCCGCAACGCCGGTTGCGACAGTCTGACGATCATGCCGCCGCGCGTCTCACCGATCAACGCCGTGCAGAAGGCCTGCCGGATACTGGTTTCGCTGTCGACTGCAGAAGAATCGCGCCTTACCGACGTCGCGAATTCGACGTCGTTGAACAAGGCGACGGCGCTACGCATTCTCGACACGCTGTCGCGTGAAGGGTTCGTGAGCCGCAACGAAACGGCGAAGACGTGGTCGCTCGGTGCGGAAGCGTACGTGCTGGCGGCCGCTGCCTCGCGCGGGGACGACCTGCGCGACCACGCGCGACCGGCTCTCATGCGTCTTGCGGCGGTGTCGCATGACACGGTGCTGCTGTCGATTCGGCGCGGCATGCAGTCGGTGTGCATCGATCGCGAAATCGGCGACTATCCGATACGCGCGAATTATCTCGACGTCGGCAGCCGCCGGCCGCTGGGCGTGGGTGCGGCGAGTCTCGCGCTGCTGGCGTGGTTGCCCGACAGCGAGATTGAAGCCGTGCTGCCATTGATCAAATGCACGCTCACGCAGTTTCCGAAAATCACGATGCGCGTTTTGCAGGATGGTATCGTCGAGTCACGAGCGCGCGGCTATACCCTCATCCTGGATTTGATCGTCGAAAAGATGGGCGGGCTTGCAATGCCGATCTTCGGCCGGGATGGACGGCCGATTGCGGCAATCAGCGTTGCTGCTTTGAGCGAACGACTCGTGGCGCGGCAAGACGTTTTGGTCGCAGCGCTGCGCAAAGAAGTCGATACGTTGTCTGCGCTGAAATCGAAAGGACGCACTTGAGCGCATCGGCAATGGAAACGGATATCTGGTAGCGCAACATGAGTTACATCACCGGCGTCGGCATGACGCGCTATGGCAAGCATCCCGGCCGCTCGACCTTGGACCTGATGAGCGAAGCGGCGGGCATCGCCCTGGCGGACGCGCAGCTCGAACGCAAGGATATCGACGGCGTGCTGTGCGGATACTCGACGACGTTTCCGCATCTCATGTTGTCCACGGTGTTCGTCGAGCACTTCGGTCTCGATCCGACTTACGCGCATTCGATTCAAGTCGGCGGCGCGACCGGATTTGCCATGGTGATGCTTGCGCATCATCTGGTCGAATCCGGAGCTGCACGCAATGTGCTCGT
>JBDTMS010001075.1:0-1644 GCA_039934195.1 Betaproteobacteria bacterium | reverse complement strand
GACGTAACGTTCGGCGACGCGATGCGGCGCGCGCTGACCCGGCGGGGCTTCCGTGTTGTCGTCGCACACGACGCTGCGCAGGCCCTCGTTTGCGCGCAACGGGAAACTCTAAGCTACGCCGTGATCGATTTGAAGATGCAGGGGGACTCGGGTCTGACCTTGATCGCACCGCTGAAAACGATGTTCGCGCACATCCGCATCGTCGTGCTAACCGGCTATGCGAGCGTCGCCACCGCGGTGGAATCGATCAAGCTCGGCGCCACGCATTATCTTGCCAAGCCGGTGGACGCTGATCAGGTCATCAGCGCATTTGGACGCGCAGTTGGCGATGCGCAGCAACCGGTTGCCGACCAGCCGCTGTCGGTCGATCGCGTCGAATGGGAACATATCCAGCGTGTGCTGACCGAGAACGAAGGCAACATTTCAGCGACCGCCCGCAGCCTCAACATGCATCGCCGTACTCTGCAGCGCAAGCTCGCCAAGCGCCCGGTCAGGCAGTAGCGTCTCGACACTCGAGGATTCGCATCGCAAGCGATCCTATCGAGCCGATTCAGACACGCGCGCGCAGTCACCTGCGACGATCTGCCGCATTCTCATGCGAGCGTGGTATCGCTATTCTTCGGCCCTTACCCACAACCTGCGAACACGCGATGAAAACGCTTTGGGCTGCGGCCGCGCTGGCCTTGTATACGACTCTGCCCACTGATTCCAACGCCGCCTGCGGCAGTGCCTTCTGCTCGGTGAATACCGACTGGGCCAGTCAAGGCGAATGGACCGAACACGGCGGCAAGCTCGATTTGCGCTACGAGTTCATCGATCAGCATCAGCCGCGTCACGGCGCCGAAGCCGTCGGCGTCGGCGAGGTACCGCAGCATCACGATGAAGTCAGCACGATCAACCGCAACTGGATCGCGCAGTTCGACTACAACTTCAACGCCAACTGGGGCGTCAGCGCCAGCGTGCCGTACTTCGTGCGTGATCACGAGCACATTCATAACCACATGGGCGGCCAGGAGACCGAGCAGTGGCACATGGACGAGCTCGGCGACACGCGCATCACGGGCCGCTATCAGTTTTCGCTGAACAGCGAAGCGCCGAGTGCACTAGGTTTCTCGCTCGGACTGAAATTGCCGACCGGCAAAGATGATGTCGTCAACGACGATGGCGAGGCGGCCGAGCGCATGCTGCAACCGGGCAGCGGCACCACGGATATCCTCGCCGGGGTTTTCTACAACCGTCTGGTGCCCGGCATCGGTGCGGTGTTCGTACAGGCCCGAGTGGAAAGCGCGCTGGACAGCAAAGATCAGTATCGGCCGGGCAATCGCTACTTCGTCGATGTCGGTGTCCGTTATCCGCTTACCAGCAGCATTTCCCTGCAGGCGCAACTGAACGCGCTGGTGAAATCGCGCGACGATGGCGTCAACGCGGAGCCCGATGAGAGCGGTGGCAAGTACTTGTACTTCACCCCCGGCGTGAGCTTCACCGTCACCCGCGCACTGCAGGTTTATGCATTTGCGCAATTGCCGATCTATCAATACGTGAACGGCGTGCAACTCACTTCCCGCTGGGGTGCGCTGGCCGGCGCCAGCTTTCGCTTCTGAACCCTTGCCCGGGCGGCGCTGACACTCAGCCCGGCCGGGCACG
>JBDTMS010001074.1:0-1646 GCA_039934195.1 Betaproteobacteria bacterium | reverse complement strand
CTTGCTCCACGATCTGCATCACCGCCGCTTTCGTCTGCGCTGGCACTCGGGTTAGCTCTGCGAGCCTCAAATCTTTTTTTTCAACTCCAGGTTCTCCGCAGTGATCTCCGCGATCACTGCGCGCATACGTTCGATCTCAGCCTTGTGCCGGGCCTCTGCGTCGCCCTTTCGGGGTGTGCGCTGTGCATCGCGCTTCAGCGCGACCGCCGAGCCACCCTGTGCCACCGCTCGCCATCGATAGAACACCGAGGGTGCCAATCCATGACGACGGCAGATCTCGCTGATGCTCACTCCAGGCTGATCAGCCTCGCGTAGAACCGCTAACTTCTGTTCGGCTGTAAATCGTCGATGCTCGCGTTTGCTCATGTCTTCGCCTCCTCTGCACAGCGCCTGCAGCAGATCGAAGTCTCTCATTTTCGCGCTAGCCTTTTGTCCAGATGTCGATGAAGCTACACAGGCGCCGATTGCATTGCCACAGTTATAATGCCGTTGTGCTTTGCTCAGCCTCTGTCCTACCGTAAGGCTCAACCTGCCCCACTGCAGTTGCATCCGCTTACGAAGTGCGCGACGTCTTTACAACGAAAACCACTGGAGGACAGACGATGTGCGACAAGCTTGAACATCATGATTTGTGCGGCTTGGCTCGCAGACAATTTCTCAAAAAGTCGGGCGCCGCAGCCGCGATCGGATTACTCGGCCCCGCATTTTTCTCGCAGGCCGTACTTGCCGATGCGCTGACTCATGCGCAACGCGACAAGATGACACCGGCGCAAATCGTCGAGATCATGAAAAAAGGCAACGAGCGTTTTCGCAGAGGCGAGCGGCACGACCGCAACTATCTTCGCGAGGAGTAAGAACATCAACATGCTGTCTATCAGCTATTAGAGGGCGGGCATCCGTATAGCCGGTTGGTGACCAGCCCAGCGCACCGCCATACCATTTGAGATAATTGGCATCACCGATGACATGCGCCTGGCGGCAAATCGTTCAGCACAGTTTAATAGACGCGGTTGTTTTTTGCCTCGGTAACCCGATCACCGTGAAGGACGATGACCGGCGGCCAAAGCGATCGCTTAGTCAAGGAAAAAGAGCTCCGAATAGCGACCAGCCCGCATCAGCGATCCTCCAGTTCGATATGCAATTGCCGAAGCACCGCTCGACTGTCGTGGTGATTCGCGAAAGCCTTCTCTAACTCCTCGATCGACGAACGGAGAAATTGCCTAGCCATGACTTCTTCACCCCCTCTGCGATGCTCTCAGTCCCGTTCGCGTGTGCGACGGGAGACGAAGCTTCGAAGCATGGCCCGTCGATTGTATGCAAGCAGCTTTTACTGAATCAGCTGACTCGAAACGTCGACCGGATTCTTGCCACCTTTCAGCTTCACTTCAATCTGTCCTGTTTGATGCTCTTCAAAGTGAACGTGCCAGTAGCTTCGATCTTCCTTCTCGGTCTTGTTGAAGCTCTCCAGCCACTTGATGAACATATTCAGGTCAAAGAGGAGATCTTTGACGGGCCACCACAACCAAACGCGAGGTTGCACTGCTCATATTCTTTGAGCGCATCACGGTAGTAAGGATGGAAAGGGTACCAATAGCCGGTCGTCAAGCCGTGATCGTGTGCACGTGATACAAGCGCTCGAACTGAGA
>JBDTMS010001073.1:0-1647 GCA_039934195.1 Betaproteobacteria bacterium | reverse complement strand
TCGATGCAGATTTGCCCGACGCCCTTGCCGCACACCTCGTGGAACGGCAAGGTCTGAATGCCTAGATGCCGCTGCGCGAGATTGTCCAGCTCGTGATTCTTGTGGCTCTCGATCACATACGATTGCAGCATCGGATCGTGACGCACACCGGTCAGACGGATGCCGTGATTGTTCAACACGTGCATATCGTCTTTCGCGTTGTGCGAGATCTTAAGGTGATCGGCGCTCTCCAGCCATGGCCGCAGCCGCTCCAACGTCGCAGCGAACGGAAGTTGCTCGGTCACGCCCGGATAGCGGTGCGCAAGCGGAATATACGCGGCCTTCCCCGGCTCGACCGCAAGCGAAAGACCGACCAATTGCGCGACGTGGCCGTCAGTGCTCGTGCTCTGCGTTTCGACTGCGGTCAGTGCTGCGGCGTCGATACGCGCAATCCAACGCTCGAGCTGTTCGAATTCCAGCACGGTTTCGTATTCACGCACGCGTTCGACCGCAACCACGGCCGGCCCCAGATCATTGCCCAGCTCCTGCCGCCAGGTCTTGAACTCGAAGCGGTCGTACAGGCGCGCGAGCGCAGGCTTGTCCTGCGGCTGCAGAGTCAGATCTTGCATGCCGAGCGTGAGCTCGACATCGCACTTGACGGTGATCAGCCGGCGCGCCTGCGGCAGCCAGTCTTTGGCTTTGCGCAGGTTCTCGCCGATCGTTCCGGTGACTTCGTCGGCATGCGCGATGAGAATGTCCAGCGTGCCGTATTGCGCAAGCAGCTTGCAGGCGGTCTTCGGGCCGACCTTGTCGACACCGGGGATGTTGTCGACGCTGTCGCCGATGAGCGTGAGGTAGTCGATGATGCGCTCGGGCGGCACGCCGAACTTGTTCAGCACGCCAGACGCGTCGAACGTCTCGTTGGTCATCGTGTTGACCATGGTGACGTGTGCGTTGACCAGTTGCGTGAGATCCTTGTCGCTCGATGAGATGACCGTGCGTACGTCTTGCTTGGTCGCTGTGCATGCCAAGGTGCCGATTACGTCATCGGCTTCGACGCCATCGACTTCCAGCAGCGGCCAGCCCATCGCACGGATGCATTCGTACAGCGGCGCGACTTGCGCACCCAGCTCATCGGGCATCGATTTACGCGTGGCTTTGTATTCGGGATACAAGGCGTCACGGAAGGTTCTGCCTTTTGCGTCGAAAATGCAGGCGCTATAATCCGCCGGCACATCCTTATGCAGACGCCGCAGCATGTTGAGCACACCGTAGATCGCGCCGGTCGGCTCTCCGGTTTTGGTGCGAAGATCCGGGAGCGCGTGAAAGGCGCGGTACAAATAGGAAGACGTGTCGACCAGCAGCAGAGTTTTCATTCGAAGTGCACCGGCGCAGTTTTGTGATCCGTCCGCAGAGACCGGACGCCGATCCGCCATGCGAACCCGCTAAATGATTGCACAGACATTGACCGCGCCACGTGCGCTAGGCTGACCACGAGATGACTCTTGCAGACAAAATTCCAAGGCCGCTTGCGCCTGAGCTAATCGAGAAGCCGTGGTCGGGGAGAGAAGCGTGGCGAGTGTTCGGGATTATCGCAGAATTTGCCGAAGCGACCGAACGCCTGAGCTCGATCCGTCCCGCGGTGAGCATCTTCGGCAGCGCGCGCGT
>JBDTMS010001072.1:0-1655 GCA_039934195.1 Betaproteobacteria bacterium | reverse complement strand
GCGCGCTGAATCTGCATGTTCCAGCGCTTGATGCCGATCTCGCAGTCTTTGATGTAGGCGTTGCGCGTGACCTCGTTCATCGCGTTGCGCATGTTGATCTGCTGCGCGCCGTCCGGTGTTTCCAGCGCGTAGTGGCTCTCCAGACAAACGTGATCTGCGTACTGCGATTCATCGGGCCGGCCTTTGATCGCGCTCGAGAACGACACCGCCGCGTTCGACGAGACTTCCGATCCGTATAGATCGCTAGACGAGGTAAACCAGAAGTTCAGATAGCGCTGGATCGTCGGCAGATCAATCGCGCCTTGATTGCGCACGGCAACCGGATCATCCGTGCCTAGCTCTTTCATAACTTCCAACGTGCGTTTGACCACGCGCCCGACGCCGGTCTCGCCGACGATCATGTGATGCGCCTCTTCGGTCAACATGAATCGGCACGTGCGCGACAGCGGATCGAAACCGGATTCGGCCAGGCACTTCAATTGAAATTTTCCGACCCGATCCGAGAAGTACGTGAACATGAAAAACGACAGCCAGTCGTCGATCGTTTCGTTGAACGTGCCGAGAATGCGCGGGCTGTTGGCGTCGCCGGAGTGGCGTGCGAGCAGCCCTTCGGCTTCTTCGCGTCCGTCGCGGCCGAAATAAGCGTGCAGCAGATAGACCATCGCCCAAGTGTGCCGGCCTTCTTCGACATTCACCTGAAACAGATTGCGCAGATCGTAGATCGACGGGCACATATGGCCGAGCGAGCGCTGCTGCTCGACCGACGCCGGCTCGGTGTCGCCCTGCGTGACGATGATCCGGCGAAACTGCGAGCGCAAATCGCCGGGAACCTGCTGCCAAACCGGTTCACCGATGTTGTCGCCGTAGCCGATCTTGCGATCCGCGACCGGGTCTGCCAGAAAAATTCCCCAGCGATAATCGGGCATTCGCACCGAGCCGTAGGTGGCCCACGCTTGCGCGTCGACGCCAGTGGCGGTGCGCAAGTACACATCGGCCGTTGCGAAGTCGCTCGGCCCCATGTCGCGCCACCAATCGAAAAATTTCGGCTGCCAGTGCTCGAGTGCACGCTGCAACGAGCGATCAGTGGCCAGATTTACATTGTTGGGAATGCGGTCGCTGTAGTTGATCGACATGCTTACCTCGTAGGTGACCGCTGCGGCTCAGGCTGCGTGATTGAAATCAATTTACACCCGCTCCCAATTGAATCGCGGCTTCGTCCCGGTTCCGAAAATCTTCAGCGTGCCGTGCTCGCCCACGGCATTCGGCCGCGTGAACACCCAGTTTTGCCAAGCGGTCAGTCGCGCAAAAATGCGCGTTTCCATCGTCTCGGTGCCGGGAAAGCGCAGGCTCGCTTCCATGCCGGTCAACGCATCGGGCGACAAACTCGTGCGTTCCTCGATTGCGACGCGCACCTCGTCCGCCCAATCGATATCGTCCGGCGTAAACGTGACCAATCCGAGATCCTGCGCGATCTCGGCCGGGAGAAACTTGCCGATCATCGTGCGTGCTGTATCGACTGGGAGATGCTCGCCGCAAAAGCGCGTCGCGATGCGGGTCTGACGATTCGGCATCGGATAGGCGCCGAAATTCATCGGCGACAATGCGATGTGCGGGGCTTGCGCGGGGTCGTCCGATAGCAGCATGTAGCTGCGATC
>JBDTMS010001071.1:0-1658 GCA_039934195.1 Betaproteobacteria bacterium | reverse complement strand
AGGAGAAAATACTATGGCAACTGAGCTGAGCAATCGAGAGGGTCAACGCATTCCGGACGTTACCTTCCGAGTGCGGGAAGACAATGAATGGAAGAACAAAACCACCAAGGACTTGTTCGACGGCAAGACCGTCGTCGTGTTTTCGCTGCCGGGCGCATTTACGCCCACCTGCTCGTCGACTCACTTGCCGCGCTATAACGAGCTTGCCCCGGTGTTCTCTGCAAACGGCGTGGACAGCATTCTGTGTGTGTCGGTGAACGACACATTCGTGATGAACGAATGGGCTCAGGATCAGGAGTGCGAGAACATCGTGCTGATCCCCGATGGCAACGGCGAATTTACCGCTGGCATGGGCATGCTGGTCGACAAATCCGATCTGGGTTTCGGCAAGCGCTCCTGGCGCTACTCGATGCTGGTGAAAGACGGCGTGGTGCAAAAGATGTTCATCGAGCCGCAGAAACCCGGCGATCCATTCGAAGTCTCGGATGCGGACACGATGCTGAACTTCATTCGTCCGGACGCAAAACGTCCCGACCAGGTTGTCGTCTTCACACGCGAAGGTTGTCAGTACTGTGCGCGCGCCAAGACACTGCTGAAGGAACTGGGCTACGACTATGCGGAGGTGCCGCTGCCGCACACGATACGAACCAAGGTCGTGGGCGCATTGGCGGGAAGCGGTGCGAGAACGGTGCCGCAAATCTTCGTGAACGGCGAATACGTCGGCGGGTCGGAAGAGCTCGAAACGTGGGCGACGAAGAAGAAAGCAGCTTGAGGTAACTAACTGCCGCGGGTCGAGCCAAAGCAATCCGCGGCGGCGTTGTTAGCAGTTGACTGCAGAAGCTGGGGAGCTGATCGGTAGCGCCGCTAGCTCTCTAGCCGCGCACGCGAGCGGCGAGGCCACCCGGGTAACGATGTGTTTCCTCTCAATGCCGGTCGCCGCGCAGTGGCGCTGCCGACCGGCATTTCAATTACGGCAGGAAAATGATGTGGCCGTTTTTCTGCAGCTCGCTGATACGTGCCTCGCGCTCCGAAATGGACAACTGCGGCTGCACGGTGCCCGGAGTGGCGACGCTCTGCGTGTTGGACAGCAAACTTAGAACGATCTCGAATAAGCTTTTCATGTGTGCTTCTCCATCCCTTACTAGTGAATCAAAATGCTTCGGGTATTTCGGGCCATTTCTGTCCACGGTAGATCAGTCGAGGTCATGTGGCAGGCGCGCAATCGGCAACTGCCAACTCTGCGCGCTGCTACCCTTTTTCGACTTAGGCCGAGAGAATGGCGAGCTCCATTGCCGGCGCTCCCTTCGCTTTATCGCGGCGCGGCATTTCTGTTTTAGAAATAGCCGGAAGGCTATGGAATGCGAACGCGCTACCGGGACTGCCGCAGGCGAGTAACATTACGACGCGGTTCGTGAAGATCGAATTCCAGCTCATATTGTTCCTTTTAGTTAGTGACTTATATTCTTAAACTGCTACAGCGCTAAAGTAACCGATGCAATTGTCGTCGTCTAATAGTGAGTTTGGATGGGCCCCATCGGTGTTACCTATGGCCATCGACAGGTTTATGATGCTATGCAGCAAATTGCATGCTAGGATGATTTCTAGAGTACTGGAGTGACATGGAGCTTTATCAGCTAAGGAGTTTTGTAACGGTGGCG
>JBDTMS010001070.1:0-1662 GCA_039934195.1 Betaproteobacteria bacterium | reverse complement strand
CCGCCTTTTATGTTTTGTAAAGTCTCCGCAGCTCGACGTGCGCCGTCGTATTCGCGCGGCGCGAACGCTCGCTATCGTGGCGGACGATGAGCTCGACGAAGGTCTCGCAAAGGTCGTTAACGAGATCAACCTCGACCTGCGACCGCCGGATATTGCCTCCACGTTGATGCACGGACAGACCCATGTAATCTACAATTCCATCTTCGGGGATCGCGCCGAGGCACTGATGTCAATCGAGCGCCTGACTTCACTGGTCAACTCAACGGAACCAAGTGGAGAGGCAACGGTCACTCTGCTCAATCTTGCGCTTGCAAGCATGATCGTTGACTCCAGGACGACCAAACTGTCCGGCCTCGAAGCAGCTTTTCATGAGTGCAAGGTCGCCCAGATGAACAGAATGGCAGTCTCGATAGCTGGCCGAATTGCTTGCTACATGATCGATCTGGGGCAGATCAATGGCGCCGCGGACTGGATGGCGCTTGCAGAACCTCTTACCCGTCTTAGCGGAATGGGGCGGCTATCTCCCAACTTCGTAAGCGCTCGCGTCGATCTTGCCCTTTTGGAGGGAGACTTCAAGAGAGCCCGCGTTTACATCGACTCGTTGTTAGAGTATTCGCCGCGATATGTAACGGGTATCGTGAAGAACATTTGGCAAATAAATCGGCTGCGGTATTTGCAGTTCTCCTCGGACCAACCGATACCGCGAGAGGATCTCGAACTGCTCTTAAAGTGTCACGCGCTTGCGCGCGCTTTCGGGCGACACGACGACCATATGGAGGTGCTTTGGTCTGCGCTCATCTCTTATGATGAGAAAGAGCGAGCGTCCTCCCTGCTCTTTGAATACTTGACGCATTCTCGTCGCGAGCGGCGTCCTGCCGGTCACTTCCTCTGTATGCGAAGCGCGTCCGATCCGGTGTGGAGTGTTATCCACAGACCCGAGCACGGAGGATATGCCGCACTCTGAATCAGCACAGCGCATTGGGTGGCGATAGGACTGGCTATAACGAAGCAGCCGCCGCATTGGGAGTCTGGTGGCTCCGGGCTATCGCCTCCGAGATCCAGGAGCTTAACGCCCGGACGCGTTGCTAATCAGCGAAAGGAACCGCGGAGTGAGCGTACGCCGCTCTGCCGGCGGAAATAGCGACTTCCAGAAGTCGCTCGTTAGGAGGCGATCCGCGATTTCCGGATCGAACTGCTTTCCGCGACATCGAACGATTTCGCTGCGGACATCCGCTTCCTGTAGAGGTCCACGATACGGACGCACCGTCGTCATGGCATCTACCGTGTCAGCAAACATGATGACGCGAGAAGCCAGTGGGATGTCAGTGCCTTTCAGGCCTTCGGGATATCCTGTGCCATCCCAGTTTTCGTGATGATGCCGCACCGCCGGGACTAGCTCTCTTAAACGCGTCATCGTAGCGATAAGATTCGCTCCGTCCGCCGGATGCTCCTTTATAATTGCCCACTCCTCAGATGTGAGACGCGACTCCTTTGACAAGATGGGCGCGTACTTGTCGTAGATCTTACCCACGTCATGCAACAATGCTGCAGTTCCGATCTTCTCCACTTCGGGGGCTGACAACCCTAGAAGTCTCGCGATCTGGACCGCGTATTGTTTTACGCGACGCGAATGACCCGAAGTATATGGATCGCGAGCTTCGA
>JBDTMS010001069.1:0-1662 GCA_039934195.1 Betaproteobacteria bacterium | reverse complement strand
GCATTGCCACAAATTGAAGCGACTCGATTGCAGGTTTCACGGCTGCGGTTTGGCCGATCCCGTTAGGAGAAAATCGACCGAATTTGATGGGGCGATGGTCGCGTCTCAATCGCACGATTGGCTAGTAGAGATGATCGTTCGGCGCTATGTCCCACGCCCCGGAGCTCGGTGCGCCTCTACAATCGAGGCTCTGTTCGTTATGTCGGAAGTTGACCGCCGCCAACCGTCTCCCCCACCGTCGTAGTTCGCCGCAAAGTCCGCACGTCATTGCGCCAATCGAACTCCGTCGCGCTGTGCATCAAACACCGGTTGTCCCAGATCACCGTGTCGCCGAGCGACCAGCGATATACCATCGTGTACGGCGGCTGGCTCGCGTGTTTGTTGAGCGTTTCGACCAGTGCACGCCCTTCTGCGATCGGCATGCCGACGACGTGCAAAGCGTGCTGGCCGAGATAGATGCATTTACGTCCGGTGTCGGGGTGCGTGCGCACCACAGCGTGTTCGACCGGCGGAGCTGCACGCTTCTGCTCATCGGTCATTTGCTGTTTCGCGCTGGTCAAGCTGCGCGAGTAGTCGAGATTGTGGACCGCGACCAGACCCTCGATCTTATCCTTTATCTCTGCGCTCAAGCCGTCGTAGGCCGCATACATGTTGGCGAATAGCGTATCGCCGCCAGCTTTCGGAATTGCCATCGCGTAGAGCATTGTCGACAGCGCACGCTGGCTCGACCAGGAGCCGTCGGTGTGCCAGATCGCGGCGCCGGGATCGGGATGCTCGCCTTTCGGCTTACCGTTTTTGTCGAGATTGGTGATGATCAGCAGCTCGGGTGTGCCCTCCTGCAAATATTGATTGAGCACGTGCCGCTGCAGCGTTCCCCAACGACGCGCGAACGCGAGATGCTGCTCGTCATTGAACGTTTGCTTGCGGAAGACCAGAAGCTGATGACACAGGAAGGCCGCGTACAGGGATGCAAACAGCGCGTCGCTCACCGGCTCGGATAAATCGACGCCGGCCACTTCGGCGCCGAAACCTGCCGGGAGCGGGCGTACGTCGAGGTCTAGCGGTGCACGCTGGATCATGTAGCCGCCTTTCTATAGCGCATCGACGCCGCGCTTGTTCGAGATATTTTCATCGCATCGCAATCGGATGGTGCAGTCACACCGCTCCCGCCTCGCGCAACTTCGCAATCTCTTCGCCGCCATAGCCCAGCTCCGCCAATATCTGATCCGTGTGCTGTCCGACCGCCGGCACCGCGTCCATACGCGGCTCGAAACTATCGGGCATTCCCGGCGGGCGCGCCGCGCGGATCTTGCCATTTGGCGTATCGA
This sequence comes from Betaproteobacteria bacterium, assembly GCA_039934195.1. Taxonomy (GTDB): domain Bacteria; phylum Pseudomonadota; class Gammaproteobacteria; order Burkholderiales; family SHXO01; genus SHXO01. The sequence goes on along the minus strand of JBDTMS010001069.1, from coordinate 334 downwards.
CGCTGACCCAGCGATTGCGCGCTTCCAGTTGCGGATGCGCCCACACGTCTTCCATATTGTTGACTCTTGCGTTGCCGATCTGCGCGTCGTCGAGGCGCTGTACGACTTGCTCGGCGGTCATATTTGCGAAAGTGTCGGTGATGAGCGCGCGCAGTTCTTTGCGGGATGCGGCGCGCCGTGTGTTCGACGTGAAGCGCTCGTCGGTTGCGATCTCCGGTTTGCCCAAAACCTTTTCGCAGAAAATCTTCCACTCGCGATCGTTCTGCAGGCCGACCATGATCACTTTGCCGTCGCCCGCCGTGAACGGACCGTATGGATAAATCGTCGCGTGCTC
>JBDTMS010001068.1:0-1663 GCA_039934195.1 Betaproteobacteria bacterium | reverse complement strand
TGGCTTGCACGCCTTCCGATCCGGCCGACCAGCACACCAAGAGGTGATTGGTACGGCCAGGCATTGGCGGTTCTGGTGCAAATTGATCGCCGGCGTAAAGAAGGCCTTCTTGTTTGCTCGTTTCAATGCGCCGAGAGGACTGCATTCCAAACCGCAGGCGCACTGGTGTCTTTGATGCGCAGCCTGCACAGATTGAACTGCCCCTTTCTAATGCGTCGTATCAGCTCGATGCCCGCAATGGTGATCGCAGCGTTGCTGAATAGCTTGAAGCCGAGCATCGCGCCGATGCGAAACTTCAGCGAGTGGAATCGATAATGTTGGATTTCGAGCGCGCAACTTTCATCTCAGACCTCCAGCACGGCTGCGCATGCACCGAAACCTGGTGAAGAAGACGCTGAATGAGTTCAGCGCCGGGTGGGCTACGAAGCAGCACACAACGCTTTTCGAGGAGAGCGATGAACGACGCCGTTTCAAAGGTGCAGTCGTCCGCTGGCTGGAACATCGCGCCATGATGATGGATGAGATCATGTATCACAAAGTCACGGAGCACTTGATTGGGCCGTGAAGAAGAGGCGTGCTTGAAGCAATTTTTCTGGAATTATTGAGAGTGTCTGCGATCTCCTTCCGCCGAGGGGGAACAATTTTTTGCAACAGGTCTTGGCGCGTCGAGCAAATACCGTTTGCATCACAAAGCCTATCGATGATTTCCGCGGCGGCTGTTGCTAATGTGTGGACGGATATAGGATCGCGATCCTCAAAGTAAAACCAGATCGCCGTCGCCAATTGGTTCTTCGCCGCATCCAGTTTAGTAATGTCCATTTAGACGATCCGTCGGCGCTTTGTTAGGAGATGACCGCCATAGACATCATCCCGAATACGATTCTGAATCCGGTCAAGCACGACGTATTACGCGATACACCACTGGCATCACAAGCAATACCAACGGCAACTGAACCAACAGGCCCGCGATGATCGCAACCGCTAACGGTTGCTGCATGGCAGAGCCTTCGCCGATCGCAAAAGCCAATGGCAAGAGGGTCAGGATCGCGGCAAGCGTGGTCATAACGATCGGCCGCATGCGACTGGTCCCCGCAGCGATTAGCGCGCTACGCACGTTGCTCGAACTGGACAGTGCGGTGAATTCGGAGAAATAAAAGATCGCAACCTCGGTCACAATCCCGACGATCATGGTCAGTCCCATCATCGATGTAATGTTGAGCTCGATCCCCGTCGCCCACAGTCCGATGAACACCGCCGCCACAGCCAGCAGCGGCATCAGAATGATCGAAAGTGCGATGCGAAAGCTCTCATACATGAAGAGCAGCAGTAGAAACACGAGCGCCATCGCAGCGATAAACACCGCCATCAGGCCGCGAAATGCGATCTGCTGCTGCTCGTACAAGCCACCCAACTCGTAGTAGACCCCACGGGGAAGCGAGCCGGGCTCAGCCATATCGCGTTGCACATCGGCAATCACCGAGCCGAGATCACGGCCGCTGATGCGTGCGGTCACGGCCACCATACGCTTTAAGTTGTCTCTGTTGATCTGCGGCTGTCCGGTCACCAGACTGATGTCGGCCACTCGTTGCAGCGAAAAGGTATGACCATCGGGGGTTCTGTCGCAAAGTTTTCGCGCGAACGAGTAGAAGCGGGTTCTCGCTTC
>JBDTMS010001067.1:0-1665 GCA_039934195.1 Betaproteobacteria bacterium | reverse complement strand
CATGGAGGCATACGCGAATGCCATGGCGATCTCCATCTAGGCAACATGGTGCTCATCGACGGCTGCGTCCGTCTGTTCGATTGCATCGAATTCAATCCTGAGCTGCGATGGATCGACGTGATGAGCGAGGTCGCTTTCGTGATGATGGATCTGCTCCGCTATCAGCGCCGCGATCTCGCCTACCGATTCCTCAACCGTTATCTGGAAATAACCGGCGACTACGATGGCGCAGCCGTGCTGCCCTATTACGTGGTCTATCGCGCACTCGTGCGCGCGAAGGTTGCCGCGATGCGCGCAGGGCAGCCCGGCGTGACCCCGCAACTTCAGCGCAGTCTGCACGAGAAAACCAACTCGCATGTAAGCATCGCCCAGCAGATGGCTTCTAACCGGCGGCCTATGCTGGCGATCCTGCATGGCCTATCGGGCTCGGGCAAGACCGTTGTCTCGCAGGCAGTGTTAGAAACCATCGGCGCGATCCGAATCCGCTCGGACATCGAGCGAAAACGTTTGCACGGGTTGAGCCCCGCCGCCCGCACCGGCGCGCAACCGGGCGGAGGAATTTATTCAATGCAGGCCGGCGCAGCAACCTACGATCGGCTTACCGAACTGACTTCACAGATTCTCGATGCGGGCTTTCCGGTGCTGGTGGATGCGGCATTCCTCACGCGGGAGCGTCGCGAACAGATGCGCAACCTTGCTCAGGCTAAGAAGATGCCGTTTGCGATCCTGCACACTCACGCGAGCGAAGCGACGCTAAGACAGCGCATCGCCCAGCGCGCAGTGGACGCTGGCGATGCTTCCGAAGCGGATAGTGATGTCCTCGACTGGCAACTCGCCAACCAGGAACCGCTCACGAACGCGGAGCTTCGAGAGACCTTTACATTCGATACCGAACGACGTGATCCATGCGCGGTAGCACGCCAGGTTGCGGACCTATTCTCCTAAACGTGGCGCCTGAATCCGAATGAACGCAACTGGCATGGCGCTGGACTAATACACCGAAGCACACAACGAATCGAACGCTGGAATCTACTGCGCGAGTATCCACTCGACAAGTAGACGCGCTTGCTCGTTGGTCAGCTGGGGCTGCGGCCACATCACAAACCGATCGCCCCAGTGTCCCGCACTGCCACCGCGAATCACAACAGGCAGAAGCTGCGCCTGTTTCGCATTGAATCGATAGCGGTTCGCGATCGCCCGAAACGAAGGGCCCGTCTCAGAGACGCCGAGCGCATGGCAGTCGAAGCAGCCCTTGTCGACAGCGAGCTTATAGCCGCGGCCGTACTCGTCGGCCGGTCCAGCCATCGCACTCGCCGAAGCGACTCCGGCGATGAAGACCCACAGGGCAGCTCGCATGTTGTCTCGTCCTCAACGGTAAACGGCAGGATCTGTATCCTATATAACTCAGCGCGATCTGTATCGATTGATCCAGATCAATCGATACAGACGCGTCACCGCCATCGTTCAAGGCATGAATCGCATGCCGGAGCCGATCGCGATGGTGGTTGATCTAGGTCAAGTCGTCGCGACTGCGGCGAGGTAGAGTTGGGCGCGACTTACCGATTGCAGAGAGTTGATATGACCCGTCCACGGATCCGCCGCATTCTGTTAGCCGTCGACGGATCAGTCCATGCCGACGAAGCGGCTAAGTACGCTGCCCAGTAT
>JBDTMS010001066.1:0-1665 GCA_039934195.1 Betaproteobacteria bacterium | reverse complement strand
CCGATGAATTGATGGATGTTGTCGATGCCCAGATCCTGCGCGACACCGTAATAGTAGGTGTCGCACGAAATGACGATGGATTTGTGCAAATCTACCATGCCGTGTCCGCCGGTTTTCCAATCGCGATACCGATGTCCACCGGCGCCGCCGAGAACGAAGTAGCCGGGATCGAAGATGGCGTGATGCGGCGAGCGCTTACCCAGTTCGAGCGCGGCCAGCGCCATGAAAGGTTTGAACGTAGAGCCGGGCGGATACTGTCCCTGCAGGGCGCGGTTGTTGAGCGGATGGTCGGGCGAGCTGTTCAAAGCGTCCCAGTTCGATGGATCGATGCCGTCGACGAACAGATTGGGATCGAAGCCGGGCCGGCTCACCAGCGCAAGAATGCCGCCGGTCGCGGGCTCGAGCGCAATCAGCGCGCCGCGATGATTGCCGAATGCTTGCTCGGCGACTTCTTGCAGGCGCGCGTCGAGCGAAAGCAAAAGATTGTTACCCGATACCGGTAGCGTGCTGCGCAAGGTCCGTACGGCGCGGCCGTTCGCGTCGGTTTCCACTTCTTCGAATCCCGTGGTGCCGTGCAGGTCGGATTCGTAATGGCTTTCCAAGCCCACCTTGCCGATGAAATCCGAGCCGGTGTAGTTGGCCGCCAGACCTTTGTCGTCCAGCTTATCCAGATCGGATTCGGTCAATCTCCCGATATAGCCGATAACGTGCGACGCAGCTTCGCCGTTCGGATAGTGGCGAAATAGACGCGCGCGAATATCGACACCGGGAAAGCGGTACTTGTTCGCAGCGAAGCGCGCCACCTCGACATCGTTCAGACGCGTGCGGATCGGCAGGCTGGCGAAATCGTGGCCCTCTTCCAGCACCTTGCGAAACCGCTTTCGATCTTTCGGCGCGATGTCGACCACTGTCGCGAGCTCGTTGATAAGCGGTTCGAGATCGCCGACTTTGTTCGGCGTGATCTCGAGTGTGTATGCAGAATAGTTGTGCGCGAGCACCGCACCGTTGCGATCGAGGATAAGTCCGCGGTTGGGAATGATCGGGACGATCGAGATGCGATTGTTTTCCGCCAGTGTGTGGTAATAGTCGTGCTGGACGACTTGCAGGTAGAAGAACCGGCTGAGCAACACGAAAAATACGATGACCACGACACCGGCGCAAACGGTCAGGCGCAAGTGAAAATTCGACAGCTCGCGCTGGTGATCGCGCAGCTCGGCGCGGCGATCGCCGCCGAGCAGGATCGGCTCGCGGTCCTGGTTTCCCGACAGACGTCGGAACATGCGAGATCTAGACGCCATCGGAGGCCGACCTTGGCCGCAGCGGGATGCGAATCAAGTTGAATAACAGCGGCCACAGCGCAGCACCCACTAGGCTCGGCACGAAATACAACGCGCCCGGGAAATCGGCTCCGGCCATCATCCTTATCGCAAGCATGATCAGCTGCGAGAGCAACAAGATGGCGAGCACGTGAACGATCTGCTGGCGCATGCCGAACATCACGATCCGGCGGTGGAAAAGAATTGCGAGGTACATCAGCACTGCGTATGCGAGGGCGTGTTGGCCGAACAAGCTGCCGTCGGCCACGTCCATGGTCAGACCGAGGAACCATGCGGGCAGAAAACCGACACGGCGCGGGTGATACACGACCCAGTAAATGAGCGTCAA
>JBDTMS010001065.1:0-1673 GCA_039934195.1 Betaproteobacteria bacterium | reverse complement strand
ACGTTCGCCGTCCAGCCTTCTTTCGGATCGGCGCGGCCATGTCCCGCCAAGCCGCCGGTCAACGCTTCGACCAACAATCCGAGCGCGTAGCCTTTGTGGCCGACGTCCAATCCGCCGAGCGGCAGCAACGCGCCTTTCGGTTCGTTGAAGACCACGGCAGGATCGTCGGTCGGCGTGCCTTCGGAATCGATCACCCATTTGCCCGGCAGGCGCCGGCCTTCGCCGTGCAATCGCGCTGCGAGACTGAACGTGGTGATCGATGCTGACACATCGATCAGCACCGGCGCGCCTTCAGTTGGGAATCCCGCGGCGATAGGATTCGGTGTATACACGCCGCGCCGGCCGCCGTGCGGCGTCACGCCCGCGGCTTGCGGGTCGGAGGACATCAGCAACACCACCAATCCCTGATCGGTCACGCGCTGCAGAAAGGCGGCCAGACTGGCGATGTGATGACAGCGGCGGATCGCGACGCTGCAAGTGCCGTGACTGCGCGCACGTGGAATTGCGAGGTCGATTGCCTTTACCACCAGCCACGGCCCCGGCAGGCGCTGACCGTCCCAGGCAACCGCGCCGGTGCGATCCGAGATCACGCGCGGCTCGCCGGTGCGCGCCATCGTGCCCTGTTCGATCTCGGCCAGATACGGCGCGAGCAATGCCAGGCCATGCGTAGTGTGACCGAGCAAGTCGCCTTCCAGGAGCACCTCGGCGACGATGTCGGGTTTGTCGGAATCCAAACCGACGTTTTGCAGCAGCGATCGCGCAAAGGTCAGCAGGTCAGCTGCAGCGTAGCGAGGATCGGTCATTAGTCGGTCGATCGTGAGCCAGTTAAAAAGCGACGGGCTGGTAGTCAGCCCGTCGCAATGAACGATAAACGTGCGATCCTCAGCGAGCGCAAACACCATTTCGCACTCGCGGACGCGTCTAGAACAAGACGCGTTTGAAAGAATATGATCTACGTCTCTAGAACATGATGATCTGGCGCACCGTATGACCCGATGCGAGATTGTCGAAGCCTTCGTTGATCTTCTCCAATCCGATGTGATCGCTCATCAGCGAGTCCACCGGCAGCATGCCTTTGCGGAACAGATCGATGTAGCGCGGCATATCGCGCGAAGGCACGCACGAGCCGACGTAGCTGCCTTTCACCGTACGTTCTTCGGCAACCAGATTGACGTGCTGCAGCGCCCAGCGTGCATCGGGATGCGGCAGACCTGCGGTAACGGTGGTGCCGCCGCGCCGTGTAATGCGGTACGCGAGCTCCATCGCCTGCACAGAGCCGGCCATTTCGAAACCGAAATCCACACCGCCGTTGGTGAGGTCCTTGATCTTTTGTATCGCGTCCGGATCCTTCGCGTTGACCGCAGCCGTCGCACCGAGCTCTTTAGCCAGCGTGAGCTTGTCGTCGTGTATGTCGATGGCGATGACCTGCGCCGCGCCGGCAACAAGCGCGCCCAACACCGTATTCAATCCGACGCCGCCAAGTCCGACGACGCCGACGCTGGCGCCGGGAAATACTTTCGCGGTGTTTAGTGCCGCGCCGACGCCGGTGAGCACAGCGCAGCCGAACAATGCCGCTTCATCGAACGGCAATTCTTTATCTACTTTGACGACCGAGCCGCGATTCACCACGCAGTATTCCGCGAACGCCGACACGCCGACGTGATGGTAGATGG
>JBDTMS010001064.1:0-1674 GCA_039934195.1 Betaproteobacteria bacterium | reverse complement strand
CCGATGCTGCCGGTCGGCGCATTCAGCTATTCGCAAGGATTGGAATCGGCGGTGGAGCAAGGCTGGGCGAAAGGCGAAGCGGGCGTGCTCGACTGGATTCGCGGCGTAATCAGGTATTCGATCGGCACGTTCGAGGCGCCGATCTGCTGCTGGCTGCAGCGCGCCTGGCAGGCAGACGATACGGAGCCGGTAAAGCGATGGAATGCGACGTTGCTGGCCGCGCGCGAAGCTGCCGAGCTGCGCAGCGAAACCGTGCAGATGGGTTACTCGCTGCGGCGGCTCGTCATCGATAGCAACGAGTTTGCTTCGCACGCGGTGGCGGCGCTCGAATCGATCGACAGTCCCACCTATCCGGTTGTGTACAGCTTCGCTAGTGCGCAGTGGCGTATCGATGAGCGCGCGGCGTTGCTGGGCTACTTATGGGCCTGGGTCGAAAATCAAGTGGTCGCTGCGATGAAGGCGGTCCCGCTCGGTCAAATGGCTGGTCAGCGATTGCTCGCCGCGTTGACCCCCGACATTGCCGAGGTCGTCAACGCCGCACTGGTTGCCGAGGCAGACGATCTGAGCAACGCAGCGCCCGGACTATCGATCGCAAGCTGCATGCACGAGACCCAGTACAGCCGACTGTTTCGATCTTAGGAGAGTAAGCGTATGGCAAGCCAACCTTTGCGAGTCGGCATCGGCGGCCCGGTAGGCTCCGGGAAAACCGCGTTGACCTTGGCGTTGTGTCTAACGCTGCGCGATCGCTACGAAGTGGCCGTAGTGACCAACGACATCTACACGCGAGAAGATGCAGAATTTCTGGTGCGCAACGAAGCGCTCCAAGCCGAGCGCATCATCGGTGTCGAGACCGGCGGCTGCCCGCACACTGCCATTCGCGAGGATGCATCGATCAATCTCGAGGCGGTAGCACGGCTGATCGAGCGCTTTCCGCAGCTGGACGTGATTTTCGTTGAAAGCGGGGGCGACAATCTGGCGGCAACGTTCAGCCCGGAATTATCCGACCTCACGCTCTACGTCATCGATGTCGCCGCGGGAGACAAAATTCCGCGCAAGGGCGGACCAGGCATCACGAAATCCGACGTGCTGGTGATCAACAAGATCGATCTGGCGCCGATGGTCGGCGCATCGCTCGAAGTGATGGATCGCGACGCGAAGAAGATGCGCGGCGCGCGGCCATTCGTATTCAGCAATCTGAAAACGGGTGAAGGGCTGAACGCCATCGTCGAACTGATCGAAAGCCAGGGTATGCTCACGCGCGCGCCGGGCAACCCGGCGCTTTCGACGGCGGGCGGCTGAAGTCGACTTGCACGCCCAGGCGCTTATTGTGGATGAGCTCCGACCGCCAAAAAAAAGCGGTATCCCGTTTTCGGAATACCGCGTCACTCCAGTCCACCAACCCATCTACTTTGCTATCCCATCGACTATCGGCGTCGCCGCCGTAGGATTTTCAAGGAAGGTAGTTGAATCCCTGGTGGTTCTTTTCCCATTCGCGCATGCGGCGCTCCAGGTCGGCTGGGTTTGCACTCTTCGCCAAATAGCGCTCCAAATCACGGGTGTCCGGGCTTTCAATCCAGCTCAGTATGTTCGATAACCATTTCTTCATTGCAGTACTCCTGTCGATTGGCTGATTCCGCTATGCACCAGGCCATAGGTGCAATGTATATGCCATGT
>JBDTMS010001063.1:0-1676 GCA_039934195.1 Betaproteobacteria bacterium | reverse complement strand
GACGCCAAAGCTATAACGGAAACTTTGTGCTGACCGAGTTTACGGTCGATGCTTCACCGGTCACGGCCAGCACTTTGCCGGTCCCTGAGCCTGGCAGTCTTGCGATGCTATCGGCCGGTTTGGCGTTTCTGGGACTGCGTGGATGGAAGCGAATGCAAGTTGGTTCGGTCTAGAAAAGGCGGTTCGCGGTCGCAATGCACATCGTTCCTTAGAGGTGATCGCTCAGTGAGGATCACCGTCCGAAATGATCGCAACGTTTAGCAAGACAGTTCGGTTCTGCCTGCATTCAATTTGGTCGAATAGGAGTACTAGATGAAATCAGCTCGCGCATTTATCTTGGTTGGTATCGTTTGCACGTCGCTATCTGGGGTAGCTTTTTCGCAAGAGCCGAGAAACCCAGGTTATGTCGTCGATACCAATCGCACTCCTGCAGCGGTAATGAGCGGGACCGGGCTGTGCTGGCACACCAGCATCTACACCGTAGATGCAGGGATACCTGCGTGCGATCCGAACGCGTTGACCGACGTGCACGCGCCGGCGACGCCCCTCGCGTCAGCGCCGGAGCGAGTGAAGGTTGTTCCGTTCGTGGAAGCGCCGCTTCCTGCCGCGGCATCGTTAGCGGAGCCGCATAAGATCAATCTTTCGGCCGACGCGTTCTTCGATTTCGACAAGGCGACACTAAAGCCCCAGGGCAGGACACTGCTTGATGAACTAGTCGCCCAACTTGCCGACACGAAGTACGACACGATCAGCGTGGTTGGCCATACTGACCGCATCGGGAGCGATGACTACAACCTGACCTTGTCGAATAGCCGCGCCAACGCCGTTAAAGCTTATCTAGTTGGTAGAGGCGTTTTAGCTGATCGCGTTGCGGCGCAGGGCAAAGGAAAGGAAGACCCGCTCACTAAACCTGGCGAGTGCGCGGGTCCGAAGAGCGTAAAAGTAGTGGCGTGTCTGCAGCGCGACCGTCGCGTGGACATTGACGTGGCCACCGTATCGTTCCCACGTGCTTAACGGCGATTCTTCGGTGTTCCTTAACCCGCAAACAGTCACCGGCTGCCTGAGCAACGTACGCGATCAGCTGCCCCCTCGCAGGAGCTGGCGGGATGCTGATCGCGAAGTCTTGGACACTTGCGTGCAGCTCGCAAGTCCCGTACTCAGTAGCCAGCGTCGTCAGTACATGCGAAACGCGACGCCGATCTTGTTGATGGCGACAACGCTATGGGTCGGACCGGCGTTCGCTGCGCCTGATGCTAACGAAACCTACGTATGTCTATCCGAGGCCAGCACGGGATTTAAGCTGAACGCGGGCACCAATGCTTGGGAAGCGGTGACATTTAGCACGCAGCAAAAGTACATCGTCAAACGCATTGCTGGTATGAAGAAGGGGGCAGGACAATTGACCGATCAGCCGGCTACGTGGCACGTAATGAAGGTTGGCTTTGATCTAAGCGTTGCTCAGTGTAGAGACGACTTCTCGACGGCAGGCGTGTTGTCCTGTCGAGGTTTGCAAGACTTTAGGTTCAGTAAGAAGACGCTCCGCTTTCTGACCGCATACTTCTTTGGATACGTAGCAGACGGCACTTCACATAGAGATACTCCTTATTTGGAGATCGGCGTATGCGACAAACTCCAGTGAGCGCCAAGACGGTTCTGTCGCAAACTTTGATGTCTGC
>JBDTMS010001062.1:0-1676 GCA_039934195.1 Betaproteobacteria bacterium | reverse complement strand
GTGCCTGTCGAGGACCAGATTCGCCCGACATGGGTGCCGGTATCGCTCGCCGCTTTCCAGTAGCGGACAGCGGTGATGGTTCCTGCGCGAGCCGTTCTGAACTTCATTCCCAGCTCATACGGAACACCGTCAGACGCGCTAGCTACTGCAGGCGTCTGCGTCGTGAACAATGACTGGGGCGATCCGGATGATGGGGTCGAGACCACCACAGTAGCTGTCGCACTCGTCAATCCGGTAGCCGATGCAGTAACCGTTGCGGTGCCTGCAGTCGTGGGTGTGAAGTTTGATGTCGCAACGCCACCAGTCGGCGTGACGACCGAAGGATTGAACGTCCCGGAAACCCCGTTTACCGAAAACGTGATCGGATTTGTTGCTGCAGAGACCGGGTTTCCGTTTGCATCTTGGATAGTGGCAGTGTAATTGACTGCGGCGCTAGTTTGCGTGGCAGCGTTCGTCGGTGTTAAGGCGAGTTTCGCGGGCGCCCCTACCGTGGCAGCGACAAACACCACATCGCGAAAATAATTACTACTCTGATAAGAACCGCCCGGGAAAGAGGCTGCATCGCCAAATACGCCGTTATTCCCATCGGCGAGCGAGCTGATGTTCCCGTTGACGATCTGACTCGCCAATCCGCCGCTTGTAGTCGGGAAAAAACTGCCAACGTTAACGGACACGACATACGGTGTTCCGGGCTGCACATTCAGCGCACTCGGTAGAGCTTGCTGCTGCCAACCCGAAGCGGTTTCGCCGGTAAACGTGACGGACGCGAGCAATGCGCCGTTGGACGACCACAAGCGTCCCACGTGAGTACCCGTATCGCTGGCGGCTTTCCAATAGCGCACGGCGGTGATTTGTCCGGCGCTCGCGAGTTGGAACTTCATCCCGAGTTCGTACGGTACCCCGTCCGAAACGTTTGCTTGAACGGGAGTTTGATTCGTGAACAGCGACTCGGCGTGGACTGTGCCAGTCGCACTCATCCACAGAAGCGCGCCAGCACCCAGCCCACGGGCGAGGGCGCCGATCAGTTTCAAGGCTCCGAGGGATCGGGACGCAGTCATGAATTTTTCCTCAATAAATATGCAAGGCCGGCGTCAAAACGACGTCGGCCAGGTTCTCGTCGCAACTGCGAAACGCGCATTCAGCAAACATCACGTTCGCTCTATCATTAAAACGCTTGGGCCCAAGTACGACAAACTTTGTAAGGCCAATGCGAAGCAGCGCAGCAATGCGCGGGGCGGCGAAAGCGCTCTCACGTTGTGTCGTCGATGCAGAACGCGCGTTTGGCCGAAGCAGTCTTCTTAGATCCGTGGCGCGCGATAGAGGCGTCGTCTCAAGGTCTTTGACGTGCAACGCGCATTAAACGCGCATTACGTATGCGCACTGCACTTTACGCGTTCGCTCAAGGGCGCTACACAACTGTCAGGCTAATGTGAGGAGCGATCGCAGCGACATGCGATCGGGAGGTTGCGCAAGAAGTCATTGAGTGTGGGGCGGCTACTCGGCGGTGCGGAGGGTATTTCCATTTCGGGCAGCGCTACTTCGCGCCTTACCCGAAGCGACTTTATTTTAGTTTTGACTATCTAACTTTTGTTTGTGCCGACGTCATACTAGGTTGCGCGCGTCTCGTCAACACTTGCATGACACTGCTGGGGTCATCAACCGCCGAGGTTTATGGT
>JBDTMS010001061.1:0-1679 GCA_039934195.1 Betaproteobacteria bacterium | reverse complement strand
GTCCAACTCATGATGGACCGTGCGCGCGATCAGGCGCTGCTGCAGGGGTATATGAACGACATAGCGCGCGCCCCTGCTACCTATCCGACCGAGGACGACGTCAAACAGGCGTACGAAGCCAACAAGAGCGCGCTAGCGGTTCCTGGACAATTTCAATTGGCACAAATCTTTGTCTCGTCCCCGGAAAATGCTGACAGGGCGACCGCGACCGCCGCCGCTAAAAAAGCAACGGATCTCGCCGCGAAGGCGCAGGCCAAGGGTGCGGATTTCGCCAAGCTCGCGCGCGAGAATTCCGAGCACAAAGACACCGCACCGAAAGGCGGAGAGCTTGGCTGGCTTCCCGATAGTCAGATGATTCCGGAGATCCGTGCGGCGGTAGGGCGTCTCGACAAAGGCGAGGTGACCGGAGCAATCCGTTCGGCCAGCGGCTGGCACATCGTCAAGGTGTTGGACAAGAAGCCGGCAGGCGTGCGCTCATTATCGGAAGTGCACGATACAATCGTTACGCAAATGCGCCTGCGCCGCTCGCAGGAGATCGAGCGCAACTATATCGACGGGATGGTGAGCAAATCGCAGCTCACCGTAAATCAGATTGAGTTGCCGAAACTTCAGGCCAAGTAACGCCGCCCATGTCGTACGAGATTTGCTGAGCTTAGCGGTTGGGTTTCGTCCGTCGCGCGAATTTTCAATGTCGCTTAAGAGCGTCACTGGATATCCGGCTTGCTGTCACATTTCGCGCAGCGCGTATTCAACGAGTTCCAATTCTGTTTGACCCCGCTAACGCGGGACGGATAGCATGCCCGTCCGTTGCACAGTGGGGAAAACTCCAATGGATGCGTTGTGCGAGGCCATCGCAAAAATTCAGTCCGATCCCGGCAACGCTACGTCAGCGACCCTGGGTGACTTAATCACGTGTCTCGATGCTGGCGTGGCATTTCAGATCGGCAAACTCTACTCGCTGAACTACTCTGATTTTTCTCTCGCCATCGAGATCCTCAAGCAGTGGCGTCTCGACAGCTACCGCTGTGAGCGCGGCCTGCTGGCTCAGGCCGCGGCGGATCCATCGATGGAAATCGATATAACCGCGCTTCGTTATGGCCGATGGAGCACTGCGGCGACGCCTGGCGAGAGCTTGCCGGCGCCGACCAGCAGGGACGCACACCTCGAACGCAAAGTTACGTAAATTAGCTACCTCATTCGACACGAGCGTAGGCTTGATTCGGCGAATTGGGTTGGGGTGGAATTAGGCCCGGTCAAAGGCTCGTTCGGAATCGCGCACCTCGCACGACGTGTCGGCGATTAGCCGTAGCCTGTGTTCATGCCGGCCTGATTATGCACAAAGAGTGGGTAACTATTGATTGCGCAACACTTTTTTCCGGGGCCTCAAGACGGGGTCCGTATCCTACTGAAAACGTTTGAAAATCTGGCATCACAGCGGACACCTCTCCGCCGTAGCAACTTGTTAAACATGACAAAATAGCAGGACCGCAAGCTGCCTTACTCACAGAGTTATCCACAGTGCGTTTGAACTCAGCGTGAGTGGCGCCGGCTTCGCACTATAAAGCTTCGGCACGCGGCGCTCTGTCCCGCCTCGTCAGCATGCTGCTTGTGCCGCGTCCGCCTCAAACGACAAGACAAGTGTTCGCAGCCGCGGCAGCTGGCATGAGCGACCTCCGTGC
>JBDTMS010001060.1:0-1679 GCA_039934195.1 Betaproteobacteria bacterium | reverse complement strand
GGTTGCGGCTCGTCTTTGTCTTTTTCCGGAACTTTCGGCAGCGAATCGAGCGGCAGCCGTAGACCAAGCGCGGAATCGCCGGGCACCAGATACAAGTGCTCGCGTCGCAGCGGCCACACGCTGCTGCGCCAGCGCTGCCGGCCCGCTTGCACGGCGCCCGGTTGCAGCGGCAGCACGAAACCGGCAGGCTGCGCGAGCTCGGCTTGCAATAAGCGCGCGAGCCGCGTTCTTTCTTTGTCGTCTTTCAGGTCGCGCTCGAGCGGATCGTAGTTGACCGGCACGTCCTGCTCTTTGCGCAGCACGTCCCAAACGTCTTCGTAGGCTGGGATGACGAAGTCGCGATGCAATCCCAGGCGCGCAGTCAGCACGCGCATGAATGCCTGCGCGTCCGGCATTCGATGGCCGTAGTCTCTGCCGTCTTCCGCGCTGAACTGCGCGTTGCGCCACAGCGGCATGCCGTCGGCGCGCCAAACGCAGGTCAGCGCCCAGCGCGGCAGCGGCTCGCCCGGATACCATTTGCCTTGCCCGTGATGCAGCAGCCCGCCCGGCGCAAATCGTTGCCGCAGACGCGCGAGCAGTTTCGCCGAAAGCTTGCGTTTGGTGTCGCCGAACGCGGTGAAATTCCATTCCGCGCCTTCCATATCGTCGACGCTCACGAACGTCGGTTCCCCGCCCATCGTCAACCGCACATCGCCTTCGGTCAGATCTGCTTCCACCGCGCGGCCGAGGCTGTCGATCTGACTCCACTGCTGCTCGGTATACGGCTTGGTAACGCGTGCATCTTCGTGGATGCGCGTCACGTTCATCTCGAAGCCGAATTGCACGTGGGCCACATCGGTGAACCCGGATACCGGCGCCGCCGACGCGGGCACCGCCGTGCATGCGAGCGGAATGTGGCCTTCGCCCGCCATCAAACCCGACGTCGCGTCGAAGCCGATCCAGCCGGCGCCGGGCAGAAATGCTTCGGCCCAGGCGTGCAGATCGGTGAAGTCGTGCGATGTCCCGACCGGACCGTCGAGCGCTTTGACATCCGGCGTGAGCTGAATCAGATAGCCGGAGACGAAGCGCGCGGCGAAACCGAGATGCCGCAGGATCTGCACGAGCAGCCAGCCGCTGTCGCGACATGAGCCGCGTTTGAGCTTGAGCGTCTCTTCCGGGCTGAATACGCCGGGTTCGAGACGCACGATGTATTGAATGTCGGCTTGCAAGCGGGTATTCAATGCGACCAGCAGATCGACCGTGTTGATCGGCTTGGCTAACAGATCGCGCTTGGCATGCTCGATCCATTCCGCGAGCAGCGGCCCGGCCGGCTCCGGATCGCGAAACGGCGCCAGCTCACGCGCGAGCTCCTCGGCGTAGCGAAACGGGAACGCCTCCGCCGATTGCTCGATGAAGAAATCGAATGGGTTGATGACGGTCATGTCGGCAACCAGGTCGACCTCGACGATCAATTCGTTCGCCTTGTCGGGAAATACGCAGCGCGCCATCCAGTTGCCGTAACCGTCCTGCTGCCAATTGAGAAAGTGCTTGGGCGGCGTGATTTTCAGCGAATAACTCAAGATCGGCGTGCGGCAATGCGCCGCTGGCCGCAGCCGAATTTCATGCGGACTCAGCGCGACCGCTCGGTCGAACGTGTAACTAGTCTTGTGGTTCAGCGCGACTTGAATCGTCATTGGTAG
>JBDTMS010001059.1:0-1681 GCA_039934195.1 Betaproteobacteria bacterium | reverse complement strand
AAGCCGCGCGGCCGGGCGGCGATGTCGTCTGGCTGGGCAAGATCAACGTCGACCAAGAAGTGAGTTTTCGCTGGGGCTCGTTGATGGGCGAGCGGCGCATCGTCCGCTCGAGTTACGGCGACGCGAGGCCGCGGCGCGATTTTCCCTGGATCGTGCAAGAATACCTGCACGGACGACTCAAACTCGACGAGCTCATCACTGGGCGCATCAAGCTTGCGCAAATCAACGAAGGTTTCGCGGCACTCGCACGCGGCGAAGGCATCCGGACGGTAATCGAGTTCGATTGATGCCGGCGTAGATGTCGCGCCCAGCAAAGCGTTGCGCTGTCGTCGCCGTGTCCAACGTGCAGTGGTACGCTTCACCAAATGACCGATCCCAAGCCGCGCCATCCGCCTCTCAAACCCGGCATGCTCGATGTGCCCCACCAGCATTGGGCTGCCGGCGATCTGCAGCTCGAGAGCGGCGAGGTGATCCGCGATTTCGCGCTGTCCTACGTCACGCATGGCAAGCTGAATGCGGAAGGCAGCAACGCGATTCTGGTAACCGTCTCGCTCAGCGGCAACCATCATCGGCTGGATTTTTTGACCGGGCCCGGCAAGGCGCTCGATCCCGCGCAATATTTCATCGTATGCGTCGATCCGATCGGCAACGGCCTCACGACTTCGCCGAGCAACAGCACCACGCAGCCAGGCATGCAGTTTCCGCGATTCTGTTTGCGCGACATGGTGCACAGCCAGCATCGCCTGCTGACCGAAGCGCTCGGTGTGACGCATTTGCTGGCGATCATCGGCGCATCCATGGGCGGCATGCAGGCGCTGCAGTGGGGTGTCAGTCATCCTGATTTCATGCGATCGCTGATCGCGATGACGCCGATGGCGCGCACGGCGCCGTGGGCGGTTGCCGTCGTCGAAACCGCACGGCGCGCGCTGACGGCAGATCCCGCCTGGGACGGTAGACAGTTCACCGGTTATCCCGAGCGCGGCTGGCGCGCCTGGAGCGGCGTCATGAGCGTGCTCGCCGGTCGCACACCGGCGGCGCTGGCGCCGATGCTGGACACGCCGGAAGATGTGTTGCAATGGATGGAAACGCTCACCGCCGACAATCGCGCAAACGGTTTCGACGCCACCGACTGGCTGTACCAGACCTGGGCCTATCAAGCGCATGACGTCGGCAGCACGCCGGGATTTGCGAACACGACTACGGCGCTCGAATCGATTCGCGCGCGCACCATGATTCTCGCGCCGTCACTCGATCTGTTCAACCCGGCGAAGTGTGCGCAAGAAGCGGCCGATGTAATTCCCGGCGCGACATTGATCGAGATTCCATCGGTGCAAGGTCATCAAGCTGCGGCGACGGCGAGCGAAGCGGATGTGCAATTTCTCAATGAAGAAGTCGGCGATTTTCTGCACGCGATTGCACGCGATGCCGATTGATCGCTCGTCGCGACTGTGCCGTCGCATTGGCTGCGCTTTCGGAGGCAAGAAAAAAGCCGGCGCCATGCGACGCCGGCTTCTACTGCAAGCGAGAACCTGCTACCAGGACACGACCGGATTGCCTGGTGAACCGGTTGCGCCGACCAGCTTCAGAGGTGCCCATGCGAACACGAACTCATACGCTTTCTCGCCCGACAGCTGCTCCAGGTCGAGATTCTCGAAGTTCGTGATGCCGCGCCGCGCCACCA
>JBDTMS010001058.1:0-1687 GCA_039934195.1 Betaproteobacteria bacterium | reverse complement strand
CACGCACGAGGGCGCCATCCGGCGGCATCGGACAATCGAACGCATCGTCGCCGGTGGTGCGCATCAACATATCGAGTTTGGTACGTAACCACGCTTGATCTTGTGCGCGCATGTCCATCGACAATGTTTTCGCAACGGCGCCGAGACCGCGCGGTTGTTCCGCACCGTTTACCCACACCTCGAATGGATGCGGCTCGCCGCTATCGACGTGGCCGATGAAGATCGCGAACTGTCCGAGCGGCGATTCCACCATGTAGGTCCAGGATGGATTGCCGGCGGTCAGCTTCGGGCGTCCGGGCCAGCGCAAGCTGTACAGCGCGGGCTTGGGCGCCGCTTCCAACCGAATGCGGCGATCGACATCGCTGGTATCGAGGTCGTTCGGCGTCTGCGATTCCGGGGTCGCGGCAACCGAGAGCACGCTGCCGAGCACATTGTTGGGCCGGTACGTGGCGATGCCTTTGAGGCCGGCTTTCCACGCCTCGAAATATAAACTCTGAAAATCCTGGTACGGATAATTTTCCGGCACGTTCACGGTCTTGCTGATCGCTGAATCGATAAACGGTGCCACTGCAGCGACCATGCGCATGTGATCCAGTGCAGAAATCTCCAAAGCGGTCACGAACGGCGTCGGCAACTTCTGCATGTCGCCACCGAGCTTGCGCTGCAGACGCCATGCGTAATCTTCGACGTCATACACTTTGTGCGAGCCGTCGCTTTCGCGCTTCTTGCGCTGATAGCTCCACGAAAACGGCGGTTCGATGCCGTTGCTCGCATTGTCCGCAAATGCGAGCGAGATCGTCCCGGTCGGCGCGATCGACAGCAGATGGCTGTTGCGAATTCCGTGAGCACGGATGCCGTCCCGCAATTCCTGCGGTAGTCGCGACGCGGAGCGCGGCGCCACCAAATATTGATTCGCGTCGAGCAATGGGAACGCACCCTTTTCCTTCGCGATGTCGATCGACGCGGCATACGCTTCATCGCGCATCACTTCGGATATTCGCGCGGCAACAGTGCGCGCGGCTTCGGTGTCATAGCGCAATCCGAGCATGATCAACGCATCGCCCAGGCCGGTGAAGCCGAGACCGACGCGGCGTTTGTTCATTGCTTCGCGCCGCTGCTGCTCGAGCGGCCACGCGGTAACTTCGAGCACGTTGTCGAGCATGCGGATCGCGGGACGCACAACTTTGCCGAACGCCTCGAAATCGAAACGTGCCTTTGGCGACAGCGCATCCGACACGAACAACGTGAGATTGATGCTGCCCAAACAGCAGCAGCCGAACGGTGGCAACATCTGCTCCGCGCACGGGTTGGATGCCTCGATCGTCTCGCAGTACGACAGGTTGTTATCGCGGTTCGCGTGGTCGAGAAAGATCACGCCGGGCTCGGCATGATCGTACGTCGACTCCATGATCTGCTGCCACAGGTCGCGCGCGCGGACGCTGCGATAAACCCATTTGCCATCGCTGCGCTGGCGCGCCGGTTCGGGCCAATCGGGACCTGGCGATGACTTATGCGCGAGCTCCCAATCGCCGTCCGCCTCTACCGCGCGCATGAACGCGTCGGTCACCGCCACGCTAACGTTGAAGTTGCGCAAATCGCCCTGGTCTTTTGCGTGAACGAAGGCTTCGATATCGGGATGATCGCAGCGCAGAATGCCCATCTGCGCACCGCGCCGCGCGCCGGCGGA
>JBDTMS010001057.1:0-1699 GCA_039934195.1 Betaproteobacteria bacterium | reverse complement strand
CGGACTCGGCATACTTCGGCAAGTGGACGACAAGGAGCGCAGCATGACCGATGGTAACTACCTCACCGACCGGCGCTGTAAGCGTGATTTGCAACCCCGCAGGAACTTCACTTAAGAAGCAACGAAAACTGTCCTAACAACGGGACCACCTCTGAGATCGATCACTTCAGCGGCGGAAACAGGCAGATCTCCGCCGCACCATAAGAACTTTCCCGTCGTAGCGCAAGGCCGAGGGGCCAAGCGCTTCGCTCGCCGTAACGGCGAGGCGCAACGTCCGTCCACTCACCTGTACCAGCAGTGTCGAGATAGGCGGCGACTTGATCAGACCGCAAACGAACAGCTTGCTGTTAGGTGCTGCCCCTCCGGCGCCGCAGCCCGGATGTTGAGGAATTCCACCGAACCCGCAAGGGTGACGAACCTTTCTACCTCGTCGTCGCCAACTTCGATGCTGAATCACGCCGACCTCCCGACGGGCCTCCAGCAAATGCATTGTTCGTGTCCTGACATTAAGGCCACAGTTATCGACGACCCAGAGCACCATCCCTACGATCTACCAAACTCGTAACGTCCGTGACCTCCCGCGTGACGCGTAAATACGACGGGGACCATAGGTATATGCTCATTGGAATATTGGAGGATGACATCTCCCAACTCGAATTATTCTCGTACTGGCTGAAACTGGACGGGCATCAGGTGCGACCCTATTCCAAAGGGCGCCCGCTGCTCGCAGGCTTCAAATATGAACGGCTGGAAGCGCTGATGCTGGACTGGGACGTCGCCGATGTGTCGGGGATGGAAGTGCTACGACATGTGCGCGAAGTCTCTTCGATTCCCGTGCTGTTCTGCACAGCACGCAGACGAGAGGTAGACATTGTCCAGGCATTGCGTGCCGGTGCGGACTATTTCGTCGCGAAGCCTGTCGGGCGCGCAGAGCTACTGGCGCGCATTCACTCGATCACGCGGCACTTGCGTGAGCGACGACCTGTAGTCGACGTTGTTCAGATTTACGAATTTCAACTCGACTATCGCGATCATATGATTAAGCGGAACGGGCGCCCGATCGAGCTCTCGCCGAAAGAGTTCGAACTAAGCGTATTGTTTCTGCGCAATATCGGTCGAGGGCTGTCTCGCGAACATATTTCCAGGAGCCTATTTCCAGGCCTTTCGATGAAGTCACGCAGCCTCGATACCCATGTGGCGCAGATCCGCGTCAAATTAGGCTTGCACGAAGGAAACGGTTGGTTTCTGAGTGCTCTTTATAGGAAGGGTTATCGGCTCGATAGACCTCGCATCACAACGTCGCACGCCAATGAAGTCGCACGCGACCGTCCTCGGAAAACGGTATTCACGCTCGATTAGCCTAGGCTCCGCGAACGCGAGCTTTCTTTCGCCTTGTTTCGCGCAAGTGGCGAGGTCAGGACACTGACCTTGCCTCGATTCCACGTACACCAACCTACGCGGCCATGAAGCTGGATTCAGCATCTACCGGTGTCATGTAATCGATTGAAGAATGCATGCGGCGGCGATTGTAGAAACCTTCGATCCAGTCGACGATATCGAGCTTGGCAAGCGCGCGCGTGTCATAGCGCAGCCGATGCGTTCGCTCAACCTTCAGCGTCTTGAAGAAGCTCTCCATCGCCGCGTTGTCCCAGCAGTTGGCTCGCCTGCTCATCGATTGGATCATCCGGTAGTCTTTGAG
>JBDTMS010001056.1:0-1700 GCA_039934195.1 Betaproteobacteria bacterium | reverse complement strand
AAGCGCGCGACATCCCGGTTGCCGGCCGCTCGGCACTGGCGACGATCAAAGCCAGTCTCGCAAACATGCTGGCGGGCGGCTATATCTCCGAGCACGATTTTTTGGTGAGCAGCAAAATTGCGTACGTGCTTTGCGGTGGCGACGTCGAGGCCGGCAGCCTGGTAGACGAAGCGTGGTTCCTGCATCTCGAGCGTCAATGCTTCATGGAGTTGATCGCTACGGAAAAGACGCAGGCAAGGGTCGAGCACACGCTGAAGACCGGCAAGCCGCTGCGCAACTGATGACGCGCCAAACGACGCATGGCAATTCCCCAGCGCCGCGTGGCAATTCGTGCCGACTGCCCCAACCTGCTAACCACTGCAAAACGAATTCAGGCTAAACCATGGCCAAGCAAATTCAAGACGCCTACATCGTCTCGGCAACCCGCACACCGGTGGGCAGAGCACCGCGCGGAATGTTCCGCAACACCCGGCCGGACGACCTGCTGGTGCATGTGTTGAAGCGCGTGCTGGCGCAAACGCCGAGTGTCGATCCCGGTGCCGTCGAAGACGTGATCATCGGGTGCGCGATGCCCGAAGGCGAGCAGGGGATGAACGTCGCGCGGGTTGCACTGCTGCTGGCGGGGATGCCGGACCGCGTTCCGGGGCTGACCATCAATCGTTTCTGCTCGTCCGGGTTACAAGCGGTTGCATTCGCTGCAGACCGCATTCGGCTGGGCGAGGCCGACGTGATGATCGCCGGCGGAACGGAAAGCATGAGC
Organism: Betaproteobacteria bacterium; assembly: GCA_039934195.1. Lineage (GTDB taxonomy): Bacteria > Pseudomonadota > Gammaproteobacteria > Burkholderiales > SHXO01 > SHXO01. The sequence continues at coordinate 940 of JBDTMS010001056.1, read as the reverse complement.
ATGATTCCGATGGGCGGCAATAAGATTTCCATGAACGAGCGCATTTTCGACAGCAATGAGAATATTGCCATCGGTTACGGCATGGGCATCACCGCCGAGCGCGTCGCGCAGCAATGGCGCATCTCGCGGGAAGAGCAGGATGCGTTTGCTGCGCAGAGTCATCAGAAAGCGCTTGCAGCGATCGCGAGCGGTGAATACAACGACGAGATCAGCGCATATACGATAGACGAGAAGATACCGGATTTGTCGAAGCAGGACATCGAGCATCGCTCGCGCGTGGTATCCGCGGACGAGGGGCCGCGTCCGGGCACCACCCCGGAAGTACTCGCAAAACTGAAGCCGGTATTCGCCGCCAGCGGCTCGGTCACAGCCGGCAACAGCTCGCAGACTTCCGATGGCGCGGGCGCGGTGCTGCTGTTGTCCGAGGCTGCGGTGAGACGCTACAACCTCGAACCGATTGCCCGCTTTCTCGGATTCAGTGTCGTCGGCGTGCCGCCCGACATCATGGGCATCGGGCCGAAGTTCGCAATTCCGAAAGTGCTCAAACAAGTCGGCCTGCAGCAGGACGACTTGGAGTGGATCGAGTTGAACGAAGCGTTTGCCGCGCAAAGTCTTGCGGTGATGCAGGACCTGAGACTGGACCCATCGAAGGTCAATCCGATCGGCGGCGCGATTGCGCGTGGACATCCGCTCGGCGCAACCGGCGCGATCCGGGTTGCAACCCTAGTGCACGGCATGCGTCGGCGCAAGCAGAAGTACGGCATGGTCACCATGTGCGTCGGCACCGGCATGGGCGCCGCGGGAATTTTCGAGGCGATGTAATTCGCCCTCGGCGGCATTACTCGCCGCTCAGTGACGGCGACGCGTATTCGCGTCGCGCCACCGTTTCCGAAAATCTACGCAAGGAGGAGATATAGCGTGGCGAAGATCGAGCGGGTCG
>JBDTMS010001055.1:0-1703 GCA_039934195.1 Betaproteobacteria bacterium | reverse complement strand
GTGGTCGATTACGAACCGAGCGAGCTGGTGATGACTGCGCGTGCAGGTACGCCGATCGGCGAGATCGAACGCACATTGAGCGAACGCGGCCAGATGCTCGCCTGCGAGTCGCCGCACTACGGAGCGAACGCGACGCTCGGCGGCTGCGTTGCTGCCGGCTTCTCCGGTCCGCGTCGTGCCTACGCCGGGGCGGTGCGCGACTTCATGCTCGGCGTGCGTATGCTCGACGGTCAGGGCGAGGATCTGCGCTTCGGCGGTCAGGTCATGAAAAACGTCGCGGGCTTCGATGTGTCGCGCCTGATGGCCGGATCGTTCGGTACTCTGGGCGTGATCCTCGAAGTTTCGCTGAAAGTCCTGCCGCGCCCGGAGACCGAGGTGACACTGCGCTTCGAGCTGGATGGCGCCAAAGCCATTCAGACGATGAATCGCTGGGCCGGTCAGCCGATCCCGATCTCGGCAACGTGCTACACGGACGGGTACCTCAATGTGCGGCTATCCGGCAGCGCGCTCGGCGTTGGTGCAGCACGTCGGCGCCTGGGCGGTGATCTCATTCGCGAAGGCGCAGATTTCTGGACAACGGTGCGCGAACAAACGCACGCCGCGTTCAAACCGCCGCTGTGGCGCCTGAGCATCAAAGCCACGACGCCCCCGCTCAATTTACCCGGCGATCACGTTATCGAGTGGAACGGCAGCCTGCGCTGGCTGTCGACCGATGTCTCGGCCGATAGTGTTTTTGCTGCCGCGCGGGCTGCCGGCGGACACGCGACGCGCTACCGTGGAATCGCCGGCGACGAGATCATGCAGCTCGAGCCCGGCGTACTTGCGTTGCATAAGCGAATCAAAGCCGCGTTCGATCCGTTCGGTATCTTCTGTCCGCGGCGAGTGCATGCCGAATTTTGATTGGACCGCGGCGTTGTCCGCATCCGCTTCTCAGCTGACCGCTCATGAAAACCAATCTCGCTGAATCGATCCGCGATACGCCAGAAGGCCAAGAGGCCAACGCGATTCTGCGCACGTGCGTGCATTGCGGCTTCTGCACGGCGACCTGTCCGACCTACCAGCTGCTCGGCGATGAGCTCGACGGACCGCGCGGACGCATTTATCTGATGAAGGAATTGCTCGAAGGCGGACGCGTATCGGAAAAAACCCAGCTGCATCTGGATCGCTGTCTGACCTGCCGCGCGTGCGAGACGACCTGTCCATCCGGTGTTCGCTATGGTCGCCTGGTCGACATCGGGCGCGGCATCGTCGAGAAAGAAGTGGGACGCGGCTTCGCCGAGGCCGTGTATCGCTCGGCATTGAAGAATTTTCTGCCGCACGCGATGCTGTTCACGCCGATGTTGCGCATCGGCCAATTGTTTCGACCGTTGCTGCCCGCGGCGCTGCGCTCGAAAGTGCCGCCGAAGTTGAAAGCGACGCCATGGCCGGAACCGCGGCACGCGCGCCGCATGCTGGCGTTGCAAGGCTGCGTGCAACCGGGCATTGCGCCGACCATCAATCCTGCGCTGGCGCGTGTGCTCGATCGCATCGGCATCTCACTGGTGGCCGTGTCCGGCGCCGGCTGCTGCGGCGCTGTTGCCTATCACTTGAACGCCCAGGCAGAAGGCCTCGATACGATGCGCCGCCTGATCGATGCGTGGTGGCCCCAAGTGGAACAAGGCATCGATGCGATCGTGATGACGGCCAGCGGCTGCGGCACGCTG
>JBDTMS010001054.1:0-1710 GCA_039934195.1 Betaproteobacteria bacterium | reverse complement strand
TTTCGCTGCGGATGTCGTTCGTGATCGGCGCTTTGAAGCCGGCGTCGATCAGCGCCGCCGCAATCGATTGCAGACGTGGCGTGGTGCCGCCGTCGAGCTCGCCCAAGGTAAAACGATTGCCTTCCACGACCTGCACGATACCCGGTGCAGTGAGCTGAGCGGCGGGATAAACCACACTGCCGATGATCCGGCGTGGCTCGATATGCGTCGCAGTGGTCCCGGTCGGATCAGCGCTGGCGACTGGATGCCCCGCGTATTCCCCGGTGTAATTCTGGAAGTACCACCACGGGATGCCGTTCTGCATGGTAACGATCGCGGTGTCGGCGTGACATAGATACGCGATCTCAGGTGCGACAGGCGCAACCTGGTGTGCCTTCACCGTGAGCAGCACGACGTCATGCGTGCCGGCTTCGCGCATATGCTCGAACGCGCGCGCGCCTGAAGCGACTCGGGCTGTGCCATCCTCTTCGATCAATTCCAAACCGCGCGCGCGAATCGCCGCCAGATTCGCACCGCGGGCAATGAACGTTACGTCCTTGCCGGCGAGCGAGAGACGCGCGCCGACATAGCCGCCGATAGCACCGGCACCGACAACCGCGATTTTCATGAGGCGCTCCGCCTAGTCATCGCCGTCAGTTTAGCGGAATCGCCGTTTCGCGCGTCGCCGCGCTGCGCACATGATTGAATCGCGTCATCGACTTTCGCATCGGCTTCAACACTAAAAGCGCGGTGATCGCCGCGATCGCGTTCATGACGCTGGCGGCAACGAACACCACATGCCAGCCGCTGTACGCCGCGCTGAGCCAACTCGTCAGCGGAATCAACAAAGCCGCGGTGCCCTTCGCTGTATACAGCAGGCCGGCATTGGCAGACGCATACCCGGCGCCGAACGTGTCGGCGCACGTTGCCGGAAACAAACTGTAGATCTCGCCCCAGGCAAAGAACACCAGGCCGGAAAGAATGACGAACAGCAGCGGATCCTGACCGTAGCGGCTTAGCAGCAGAATGCCTGCAGCTTCCAAAGAGAACGCAACGAACATCGTGTTCTCGCGGCCGACGCGGTCGGAAATCCACCCGAACAATGGCCGCGTCACGCCGTTGAGCACGCGATCGATCGAGAGCGCAAATGTGAGCGCAGGCAACGTGAGGCCAAGGATGCTCACCGGCACGTCGGCAATGCGGAAGTCTTTTGCGATCGGTGCCAGCTGCGCCGTTGCCATCAAGCCGCCGGCCGCGACCAGCACGAACATGATGTAGAGAATCCAAAAGACCGGGGTGCGAACCATCTGCATCGGTGTGCGTTCGACGGGGACTATCGCGGTGGCTTGATGGATCGGCCGCAGGTTTTTCGCAAGCGACGGCGGCGGTTGCCTCAACAGCCAGCCCAGCGCGAAAACGACCATTCCCTGTCCAATACCGAAATAGAGAAACGTCGCTTCGTAACCGCTGTGCTTGATCATCGACGAAATCGGGACCACTGTAAGCGCCGAGCCCGCGCCGAATCCCATCGCGGTCAAGCCTGCGGCAAGCCCGCGGCGATCGGGAAACCATTTGAGCGCATTGCCGACGCACGTGCCGTATACAGCGCCCGCACCGACGCCGCCGATTGCGGCCGCAACGTAGAGTAAAAGCAGCGAGTCGGCGATCGAGTTCAGTATCCAAGACACGCCTATCAAAATGCCGGAGCCCACCACCATCAGCGTTGGGCCG
>JBDTMS010001053.1:0-1710 GCA_039934195.1 Betaproteobacteria bacterium | reverse complement strand
GTTCGTCGGGCGACTAGTCGAGAAAAAGGGCTGCGATGTACTCATCCGTGCCGTGCACAGGCTGATGCCGATGGTACCGGACGTGGAGGTTGTGATCGTAGGCGATGGGCCGTTGCGCGGTGAGCTCGAACGATTGGCCGCAAAATTGGGCGTCCCTGCGAATTTTGCAGGTTCCATGACCCCCGATGAAGTCAAACAGCAACTCGATTGTGCCCGCGTATTTTGCCTGCCCAGTATCATTGCGGAAAACGGCGATGCGGAAGGATTCGGTTTGGTGTTGCTCGAAGCTCAGGCTTGCGGTGTACCGGTAGTAACGTCCGCGCACGCCGGGGCCAGCGAAGGCATGGTCGAAGGCGTGACGGGTTTGTCGTTTCCGGAGAAGGACGCTGCTACGCTGGCAAAACAATTGATCAGGCTGCTCACCGATGACGAGTGCATTATGCGCATGTCCAAAGCCGCACCGCGTTTCGTGGCCGAGCACTTCGATGTACGCAACTGTACCCGCGCGCTCGAAGGACTATATGACGAGCTCGTGAGGGTGCCCGGGTGATGCGCGGCCCATAGTGGCGTCGCGGCGGGCTACTGCGTCGCAAATTTGATAATCGCGCGGGTGCCGGTGGCTTGCGCTGCGTGAGGGCTTGCGCTGAGTGAGCCCGACGGCGGAAAGATGCCGCTGCTGAAATGCCTGATCCCTCCCGTAGACCTGCGCGCACGACTTGCCCATCCGTACGGGGCTCTCGACCCCATCGCTATTGCCATCCAGCCACTCATACGGGCACCATAGCGGCCCAGAGCGGATAACGCGCGCCTGCTCAAAAGCATAACGTTCAAAAAGAAGAACGCCCAGGGAGAAGAACGCCCAGGGAGAAGAACGCAGGTGCGTGCTCGCCGAAGCAAACGCCGGCGCCTGCGAAAAGCGCCGGTGTCAGAACGAGAGTGCCGGCTAAGCGCAACCAGCATGCATGCAAAAGATCGGCGCGTAGCAATTCGGCCACAGCGAGTTTGTCGCCGCCCGCTGCCGCACCGATCGAGACAGACTGCCACCCCGACAATCGTTTTAGCTGAGCCGAGGCGCATCGATTGCTGTTCAATTCCTACGCCTTCATCTTTGCATTCTTGCCCATCGTATTCTTCGGGTTTTTCCTGATTGCAAGGCGCAGCGCCGCAACCGCGGCGGCGTGGCTCGGTCTCGCGTCGCTGTTTTTCTATGGCTACTGGAGTATCAAAGCGCTGCCGCTGTTGCTCGGCTCGGTGTGCGTCAATTACCTTTTCAGTAAAAAGCTGTCCCCACGCGATGTCGGCGACGATCATGCCCGTAAGGTGTTTCTGGTCATCGCGGTTGCAGCGAATCTTGTGCTGCTCGGATTCTTCAAGTACGCCAATTTCTTCATCGCCAACGTCAACGTTGCCCTGGAGGCGCTGTCGGTCAACCAGGCAAGTGTGCTCAACATCGTTCTGCCCATTGGGATATCGTTCTTCACGTTTACCCAGATCGCATTTCTCGTCGACTCTTATCAAGGCAAGGTCAGGAAACGAAATTTCATCCACTACCTGCTCTTCGTTACCTATTTCCCGCATCTGATTGCTGGACCTGTGCTGCATCACAGCCAGATGATGCCGCAGTTCGCGAAGCCTGAAACGTATCGCATCGACCTCGGAAAAGTGGCGATGGGTATCGGCATTTTGACCGTCGGGCTTTCGAAAAAGCTG
>JBDTMS010001052.1:0-1712 GCA_039934195.1 Betaproteobacteria bacterium | reverse complement strand
GTGTTTTATATTCCACGCGAAGACGCGGACATGACGTTCTTCGAGCGCACCGATCATGCGTCGCATTGCCCGTACAAAGGCGACGCGTCCTACTACAGCTTGAAAGTCGACGGACGCACAGCAGAGAACGCGGTATGGACCTATGAGCAACCTTACGCAGCAGTCGACGCCATCGCCGGCCGGCTGGCGTTCTACCCCAATCGCGTCGACGCGATCGAGACGCTTCCGAGCTAGCGGTGGGGTCTGCGGGAAATGACATCATGCGAGTGCAAAACCGAATCGTTGCTCTATTGATCGCGATGCTGGCGATCGTTTCCGAAAGTGTATTTGCACAGGACCAACCCGCGAGCCTCGGCGAGACTCTGGGGGTTGCGAAACAAAGGCCGCATGCCAGCGAAGTGCGGCGCGTATGGGTGTTGTCCGACCCCGGCGATGGCGGCGTCAGCAAAATACCAGGCGCTCGCGAGATCATGGTCTACGACCTGACGTGCGAGGCCGGCGAGCTGACGGAAGTCGCCGAGGCATTCAAGAGCGGCGCCGAGCCGCCGAAGAGCGGGCCGACGATCGGCACCGGCTGGGTGATCCGCACGCAAGAAGTGGTGAGACCGAATGCAGCGAGCGAGAAACTTCAGCATTCGCTGGCGGAGGTTTGTGGGATCTGAGAACTGCGGTGATCAGTGATTTAACTGCGGTGATCGGTGATCAGTGATCGATGAAACCCGGGGTGATGAAACAACGCTACCAATCGAGTGCTTCGCCGCGTGTTAACGGCCGCTCCAAGATCACAGCTCTACGCCTTTCCCGATCACAGATCACTGATCACCGATCACGCAGTCTGATCGGATCACCGCAGTTAAATCACCGATCACCGATCACTGATCACCGTAGTTTGGGGTTGCCGAAAAACGCACTCGGCGAATGTCCGAGTGCGCGCTTGAACATCGCCGAGAACGCGCTGGCGCTTTCGTAGCCCAATGATGCAGCGACGTCGGACAGCGGCGTCCCGATCGAAACCAGAGCGGCAGCATGTGCGAGCCGGACGCGCTGTCGCCATTGTCCGAACGTCATGCCGAGCTCTTGCTGGAACAAGCGGGCCAGCGTCCGGGGGCTGGCGCCGACGCGAGTGGCCCAGGCTTCTAGACTCAAAGCCATACCGGGATCGTCGAGCAGCGTTTCGCAGAGCGCGCGCAGACGTCGGTCGGCAGGCAACGCAAGATCGAGCGACAGCGTAGCCGCCACACGCATCTCCTCGAGCAGCAGTCTGGCGAGCAATTCATAGCGCACCGTTTCGCTGTGCCGGTCGACCGCGACTAATGTCTCGATGAGCTCGCGCATGAGGGCGGAGACGTCGATCACTTCGCATGTCGTCAGCCCGCGCGGCGCTGCGCTGGCATCGACGTAAACCGTGCGAAGCGCAACCTCGCCTATGAGCGTGACGTCGTGCTCGACACGCGGCGGAATCCACACCGCCCGGGTCGGCGGCACGATCCAGGTGGTCTGGTCGGCGCGCAACCGAATCGCACCATGCAGCGTGCAGGCGAGCTGTGCCCACTCATGCTTATGCGTTGCGACGTGTACGTTTGCCGGCAAGTTGCGCACGTTCACCGACACGGGATGGTGTGGTGTCGGCGCGATGCGCGGTAGCGGATCGAAAGGGATGGTTGGCATGTTTAGAATAGTAAACGACGCAATATCGTAAACCAGCCAGCGCT
>JBDTMS010001051.1:0-1713 GCA_039934195.1 Betaproteobacteria bacterium | reverse complement strand
GCTGTATCGGAGGATTTGCAGCGGGCATGCTCACGCCACGGACTGATCCGTCCAAGCCGCGCTCGTCCATCTCGCTGATGCCGGGCGCTGCCGTCGAGCGCTGTCTAAGACGTCTGGCACGCGGTCGCTGGATTGGGCGACTTGCATGCAGGAGTGTCCAGCGAGATCCAAGCTTGCGGGAGCGCCGCCGTTGCCCGTATCGGCATGCCGACCTGCGTCGAACTCTGCACGGCTTGCCGCGCCTGACCGGGATTTGCACCGCGGCGCTCGCCCCTTCGTCGCCTTTAGATTGCCCGGTCACACTGTCGCACAGGGCGACGCACGGTTTGTGACTCAAGGAGCTCGCTCCTCTTACCGATAAGAACGCTGGAGCTGCCAGCAGCTAGCCGGGCCAATACCTAACTAAGTCGCAGGAACGAAACCGATGATTCTCAAGAGCAGCGCCATGCAACGCAGCTCCGCCGAACGGAGCTGGCTGCATTGATTCGGACCACCGGTAAATTCGCTATGCGATGGTCATGTGCGCTGAATCGCCGCAATTTCGAGACGGTCGAAAAAACCTTCGCCGGCATCGTCGAAACGCGTCGTGCGCTGTTGGAAACCTGGGCTGCGCAGCATTGGAACCATCTCGAGGATATGGCGGGCGTCGTTAAAGAGTCCGCGCCGAACATCGGCCGGGAGTTTCTGCAAGACGCCAAACATCGCAACCCGAAATCTCCGAGTTGTTCGTGATCGACACAGGTAATTGCGAACAGCGCCGAGAACAGCCTGCAAGCTGCGCAGGACACCGATCGGGCGGCGCGCGATCTGAAGCATCTCGTGATCGGCTTGCAGAAGGCCGCGTCGAAATTCAACGTCTGATCGTTTGGCGATCGCCCCTTTACAGTCACGCGTCCGGTTTCCGACACGCGCTCGTAAACCGTCTGCCGCATGGACTGTGCTGCTGCGGCAGCGCGAAGCCGTCCCTTGTATCATGGCTCGCATCGCATACGAGATCGCAATGAACTCACCCGTCGCGTTCGAAGCCAAGATCGTTCCCCCGCAGTCGCTAGCCAAGCACCTTCAGGAAACGCCGCGCCCATTGGTATTTACCAATGGCTGTTTCGATATTCTTCACCGCGGGCATGTTACTTACCTTGCGCAGGCGCGCGCGCTGGGCGGCTCGCTGCTGGTAGCGCTGAACACCGACGGCGCCGTGCGGCGCCTCGGCAAGGGCGGCGATCGGCCGATCAATATTCTCGAAGATCGGCTCGCGGTCATCGCTGCGCTCCAATCTGTCAGTCTCGTTAGTTGGTTCGACGAAGACACGCCGCTCGACTTGATTATGCAAGTGCGCCCCGACGTGCTGGTGAAAGGGGGCGATTGGCCCGTCGACGCAATCGTCGGCAATGCGCAAGTACGTTCTTGGGGTGGGCAGGTGGTGTCCATTCCGTTTCTGCACGATCGCTCGACCACGTCCACGCTCGCGAAAATCCGCGCTTGAGCCAAGTATTGCATCGCATTGCAGCGCACTGCGTGTGCTTCTCGCAAAACTGCGATCGCGCAGTCGCATCCCCTCTACGCTCGGTGACGAGCAACTACGCGAATCACCGTTCTGGCGATCCGCTTTTTACTTAGATTAAGTTGACCGATAGTGCGGGCGCCATTCGATGCTGCGCCCGCCGCTGTCGATAACTAAAACAGGGAGCTCGTAACATGGTCAGGTCCGGTTTC
>JBDTMS010001050.1:0-1715 GCA_039934195.1 Betaproteobacteria bacterium | reverse complement strand
GTTTGTTCATCGCCATCATCGCAGTGCTGTTCCTCAATCACTTCAACAAGCGCGTTCGGCTGGCGCTGCATCAGATGGATTTGTTGAAAGTGATGGTCATCAACCGTTTTTACGGCGGCGGGTCGTCGCATCAAGGCCTGTCCGTGCGCGATGCGCACGCAGCGAAAGTCACAGCGATCAGCGGCACCAGGGGTCAGTGATGCGCAGCAATCGTCCGAGCTACTTCGAGTCGAGCAAGCCGCGCGTCGAAGTCATTCCGATGATCGACATCATGATGTTCCTGCTGGTCTTCTTCGTGGTGATTTCGCTGAAGATGATCGCCGGGACCGGCATCGAGATGACGCTGCCCGGCTCGACCACCACGCAGGAAATCAAAACGTCGACGATCACGGTCGGCGTCAGCAAAGCCGGCGCAACCGTGGTCGAAGGGAAGGCGCTCGCTGGCGATGCATTGAAAGAGCGGCTGGTCACGCTGAAGAAAGACAAGCCAGTTGAAGTCATTCTCGCGGGCGATAAGGACGTGTCACTGCAGACGCTGCTGCAGGTGATGGATATCGTGCGCGGCGCGGGCATCACCACAGTGGGCATCGCTGCCACAGCAGAGAAACCGGCGCCTGCGGTAGCGGCTCCGAAAAAATGAGTTGTGCATCGATCGACGAGCGGCGCGTGCCTACACCGCATCGGCTCGCTAGCTCGACGTCTTCTGCATGCGATAAGCGGTGCGGCTGATCCCCTTTCTGTTCGCGCCAAGTCTGGTGGCGGCTACCCCCATTCGCGGACCGCTATGGTCGCAGCCCGATGTGGAAGGCGATGCATTGTCGCTGTGGAAAGCCGCACTCATCGCGCTCGTTATCGAACTTCTAGTGCCGCTGCTGATCTTCGGCATCAACTGGTCGTTCTTGCAGAAACCGGAACCGCCGCCGCCGATTCCGGTGATGTCGGTAAAGCTCGATCAGCCGCCGCCCCAAGCACCGCCACGGCCGCCGCAACCGAAAATAAAACCGCAAGAGAAGCCACCGCCTCCCAAGCCGATCAAAAAGCACAAGGTCGCGATTCCGCTCGTGCCGCCGAAGCCGTTGCCGAACGAAGTGCCATCGAAGATCGAGATTCCGAAACCCGAGCCGGAAGTGATTCGCGAGCCGCCGAAGCCGAAGCCCAAACCGCCGGAGCCGGTGCCCGAACCGCCGTTGCCATCCGTGTTTCGCGATGTAAAGCCGGTGAAAAAGGTTAAGCCGATTTATCCGCCGGAAGCCGAGCAGAAGCACGTGCAGGGACACGTCAAGGTCCGCCTTGACGTCAACGTCGAAGGCAACGTGACCGACGTCAAAGTGCTGCTGGCGGAACCCGCGGGCGTATTCGAAGAATCGGTACTGACGGCGGTGCGCCAATACAAATTCAAACGTGACGGCACGACGTATCAGGCCGATCAGGATATTATTTTCAAGATCGACGAGTAGGCTCGCACGTCACGCGGTCACCTGCTTCACCACTTGCTTGATGATCGACCATGCATCAGCATCGCCCTTGAAGATCGATTTGGCGTATGCCTTCGCCTGCTAGACCGTCACGTGCGGCGGCAATGGCGATACATTGGAATCCGCGCGAACCTCGATCAGCACGGGCCGGTCCGCCGCGAGGGCGCGATCCCATACTGGACCGAGCAGCTCCGGATCGTCTACCGCAATGCCTTCGAGTCCAGTGAGCCGCGCATAATC
>JBDTMS010001049.1:0-1720 GCA_039934195.1 Betaproteobacteria bacterium | reverse complement strand
TACGTCGTCAAGCAACTCAAGGATTTTCGCGATCACGTGCGGACTAACGACGCCGGCAACATGGCCGCCTACACGCGTGGATTGACAGACGAACAGATCGACGCGCTCGCCAATTACATCACCAGTCTCATCTGAACTTCTGCGCAGCCCATCGCGCAGGGACACTCGAGCTGTCTTACCTCGCTGCGGATTCTACCGATGAAGGTAATCGTGTTCGGCACCCTAGTCACCGATCTGTTGCTCGCCTCGTTCACCCTTTGGCTGGGCTGGGGCTTGTATCAAGAGGCGCGTCGACTGAAGGATCGCGCGATCGCACTGTGGCTCGGCGCGTTCTGCGCCTCCGGCGTATCGGTCGTGCTGAACGGTCTATGGCACGCGTTCTCCGAACAGCAGCAAGAGGCCGACTGGGTCTCCTCGCTGCTCTGGTCGAGCGCCACCGTGCTAGCGGTCACCTCTTCATTGTTGTTTTTGCTGGCGATCGTGCGCGTCTATACCGGCGGGCGAGTCCGCGCAATTATCGGCGGCGTCGCGGTCGCGAAGTTTGCCTTGCTAGGGCTCTGGATCGCGCTCAATAATCGCTTCGGGCTGATCATCTACGACACCGTGCTAACCATGCTCATCATCCTGGTGCTAAGCACTTGGGGCGCATGGATACGCGCGACACCGTTTGCACCGTGGGTGCTTGCAGGCGTTATGATCTCCATGCTCGCAACCTTATTCCAGCAGGGCCGCGTAGCGATGCATCCACGATTCGACCACAACGATCTCTATCATGTGACGCAAATGCTGGCGATTTATTACCTGTACCGGGGCGGCATGTTGTTGCGTGACAGCGAACCCGAAGTGCCCGAATTCGAAACCACGCAGCAACTACCTGTGGTCGGCGAAGAATGAAAACGCTGCAATTACGCTGCATGAGTCCGCATGGTTTCCATCGCGTGACGTACTACGAATGGGGCGATCCGCAAGCCAACAAAGTGTTGATCTGCGTTCACGGCCTGACCCGTAATGGACGCGACTTCGATACGCTCGCGCGCGCGCTGGCGCCCGACTACCGCGTGATTTGTCCCGACGTCGTCGGGCGCGGCTTGAGCGATCGTCTGACGCACCCCGCCGACTACGGTTATCCGCTCTATCTCTCGGACATGGCTGCGCTGATCGCACGCAGCGGCGCCGATCAGGTCGACTGGGTCGGCACTTCGATGGGCGGCCTGATCGGCATGCTGCTCGCGGCACAGCCGAACACACCGATTGCGCGACTGGTCATCAACGACGTCGGACCCTTCATACCGAAGTCGGCGCTCGAACGTTTGGCTATTTACGTCGGCAAGGGAGAACGCTTCGCCGATCTTGCCGCACTCGAAAAATACATTCGCGTCGTGGCCGCGCCATTCGGTCCGCTGACCGATGCACAATGGGCTCATCTCGCGCTGCATTCGGGCCATCGCGAAGACGACGGCACGTTCAGCATGGCCTACGATCCTGCGATTGCGAGCGCGTTCACCGGGGAAATCAAGGATGTCGCGCTATGGCCTTTCTGGGATGCCGTGCAATGTCCGACCTTGGTTATCCGTGGTGCGCAGTCCGACCTGCTACTGCGCGAGACCGCCGCCGAGATGACGCAGCGCGGCCCGAAAGCGAAGCTCGTGGAATTCGACGGCATCGGTCATGCTCCCATGTTGATGGCCGATGAGCACATCGCTGCAATTCGGAGTTTTCT
>JBDTMS010001048.1:0-1722 GCA_039934195.1 Betaproteobacteria bacterium | reverse complement strand
ACCTCGCCCTCGACGAGCCAACGCGCCGCTTGAAAATCCATCATCGTGATCATCGCAGACAGCAGCGAGCTCTGTACCCACTGGCCTTTGCCGGATACGCTGCGCTCCTGCAGCGCGATCAGCACGCCGAGCGCAGCAAACAACCCCGCGGTCAAATCCGCCACCGGAATTCCCGCGCGCACCGGACCGCCGCCTTTCAACCCGGTTACCGCCATCAGTCCGCCCATGCCCTGCGCAATTTGATCGAAGCCGGCACGCGCGCGATACGGACCGTCCTCGCCGAATCCCGAAATGCTGGCGTAGATCAGCCGTGCGTTTTCTCGCGCAAGCGTTTCGTAGTCGATGCCGAGCTTGCGCTTCACGTCGGGCCGATAATTTTCCACGAAAATATCCGCGGTCTTCACCAGCCGCTTGAGAATCTCGACGCCGCGCGGGTCTTTTAGATTCAGCGTTAGCGAGCGTTTGTTCCGATGCAGATTCTGAAAATCCGAGCCGTGGCGCGGACCGAACCCATCGTCGCCGTCGCTCGCGGGCATCTCGACCTTCACCACGTCCGCCCCCCAATCCGCAAATTGCTTGACGCATGTCGGCCCGGCGCGAACGCGGGTCAAGTCGATGACGCGCAAATGCGCGAGCGCTTCGGGCGATGGCATATCGATGTTTGTCCTGTGGACGTTGGGAAGTCTAACGAAGCTCTCAGCTAGGCGTCTGCGGCCGCGAAGTCCAGCGACCCGCTTCGACTTGGTGAAAAAAGTCCTCCAGCAGATGGTTGAACAGTGCCGGCTCTTCCAGATTAAGCACATGCCCGCTCTTCGGCAACACCGCCAGCGCTGCGCTCGCGATGGTGCGCTTCATCAGTAAAGACGGCTCCAATGTCGCGTCGTCTTCGTCGCCGGCGACGATCAGCACCGGCGCGGTGATGCGTTTCATTTCCACAACCAGATCGTAGAGTGAAGGGCGTTTGGCTTGATAGCCCAGCATTGTGTTTGCCGAGCCTTGTGCCGAGTGCGCAGCAAAGTTTTGTGCGAAGTCGGCGAATCCGCGAAGATCTTTTTCCTTCAGCTGCAGGCGCGCCGGCCCGTGGCCGTAGGTCGCTGCGATGTTCGGCATGCCTTCATCCAGCATGGTTCTGGCAAGCCCGCGCGCCTGCTCCCGAAACGCTTCGCTCTGACTCGGATGCGCGCCATAGCCGCAGCCGGCGACAACGAGCGACAGCGCGCGCGCCGAATGCGTCATGCCCAGATGCAGCGTCGCGAAACCGCCCATCGAAAGTCCCACCACATGCGCACGCTCGAGTTTCAACGCGTCGAGCACGCTGAGGATGTCGTCGCGCGCACGTTGCTGCGAATAGCGATCGACCGCGTCCGGCACATCGGAGGGCGGATAGCCGCGCGCGTTATAAGTGATCGTGCGATAACGTCGGGAGAAGTGGCGGACCTGCGGCTCCCAACTGCGGTAGTCGCCGGCGAACTCGTGCACGAAGACGATCGGCGTGCCCGATCCCGTCTCTTCGTAATAGAGTTTCACGCCATCATCTGTGGTCAAAGCGGGCATCTTGGGCGCTCCTCCTTAATGTGGGTGTCCAGGCAATTGAACCTCTTGCGTTTGTATCTTGCTGCCCAGAGCGTAGAGCAAGGCGGGACCAACGCCGACCGCGTTGTCACGCGTTGCTCGCAGGACTGCAATTCGCGCAATCGCGTAAGATTCGATCTTAACGGTGGC
>JBDTMS010001047.1:0-1725 GCA_039934195.1 Betaproteobacteria bacterium | reverse complement strand
CTATCAGCGCGGCAAAATAGACGAAGCAGCCCAGCTCTACATGGGACTCGAAAAAGCCGCGCGCGCCAACGATCTGAAAGGCATTCGCGAGACCTCCGGCCCGCTCATGGATAAATACGGTGCCACACCGTATGGCCCGATGGCCGCACTGGTCGCCGCGAAAGCCAACTACGATGCGGGCGATGCGGCGAGTGCAACGGCGCAGCTGCAGTGGGCGGTGGATCATTCCCGCGACGACGATACGGCCGCGATCGCGCGACTGCGCCTCGCGGGCGTGCTGCTCGATCAGAAGAAGTACGATGACGCACTCAAGTTGCTCGATGCGAGTCATGCGTCGGCCTTCGACGGTCTATACGCAGATCGCAGGGGCGATGTATATGTTGCACAGGACAAGAAAGCCGAAGCCCGCGATGCCTACAAGCAGGCGATCGATAAGCTGCCCAAAGAGGGGAGCTATCGTGACGTCGTAGAAGTCAAGCTCGATGCGTTGGGCGGCGCCAAATGAACATGTCGGGGATGCAGATGATCGCTGGGAATAGAGTTGCGGGTTACGCGATTGCACTGTGCACAGCGCTCGGTGTGCTTGCGGGCTGCGGCGGATCGGATGTGGTGAAGCCTTCGCCGCTGGTGGAGTTCAAGCCGACCGCAAACGCAAAAGTCATGTGGAAGAACTCGGTCGGCGACTCCGACGTCTATATCTTCACGCCGGCGGTCGAGGCCGGCTCGGTCTACGCGGCGAGTGCCAAAGGCACGTTAGCGCGTTTCGACGCCACCAGCGGCAAGCAGATCTGGCGCACCGACACCAAAGAACCATTGTCCGGCGGCGTTGGTGTCGATGGCGATCTCGCGGTTGTAGCAACCAGACGCGGCGCGGTCGTGGCCTACACGCTCGCCGGCAAGCTTGCCTGGAAAAGCCAGGTGTCGAGCGAAGTGTTGATGTCGCCGCGCATCGCCCAAGGTGTGGTTATCGTGCGCAGCGGTGACGGCAAAATCTACGCGCTTGACGCGAAGAACGGCGCGTCGGTATGGGAATACCGGTTCTCGCTGCCGCCGCTGCTGCTGCGTTCCGATTCCGGCGTCATCTTATCGCGCGGCATGGTGCTGGCCGGGCTGCCGGCCGGTAAGCTGGTCGCGCTCAACCTCACCAACGGCACGGTGCTTTGGGAAAGTACGCTGGCGCAACCGAAGGGTGCGAACGAGTTGGAGCGCATAACCGATATCGCGGCCGCGCCCGCAATCGATGGCGATCAAGGTTGCGCGGTCGCCTATCAGGGGCGCGTCGGCTGCTACGACGTGACGCGCGGCTCGCTGATCTGGAGCCGCGAGGCCTCTTCGGCCGTAGCACTCGCAATCGATCCTATTACGCTCTACATGGCAGACACCAAAGGCTCGGTCTCTGCTCTCGATAAAAATACCGGCGCGACGATCTGGAAGCAGGACAAGCTGACTGCCCGGCAAGTGAGCGCGCCGCTGCAGATCTCGCTCTACGTCACGGTGGGCGACTACAAAGGCTATGTGCATTTTCTCGATCGCGATGACGGCGGCTTCGCAGTGCGATTGGCGACCGACGGCAGTGCAATCAAATCTCGTCCGGTACGCGGTGCAGGTCAGACCGTCGTGGTGCAAACGCGCAAAGGCAGCGTCTACGCGATCACGCCGAGCGCGCTCTAGCGTGCTCAGCGCCGCGTCGGCATCCTCGCGCACGCCGCGCAATCGCCCACAATG
>JBDTMS010001046.1:0-1731 GCA_039934195.1 Betaproteobacteria bacterium | reverse complement strand
CCGCTATCGCCGCGCCAGTTAGCTAGCGCCCCTTCAGACGCGCGACCTCTTGCTCGAGCTCGACGATGCGGCGGTCTCGCTCGGCGAGTGCGCGTGCAACGTCTGCGGCTTCCAATCGCTGCGGAATATGCTTCGAACAGTTTTCATCCCAGGCATGGACGGAAAACACAATGGCCTGCTCGCCCTGCGCCTTGTACCCCGCCGGCATGAGCTCGGCCAGCAGCGCCGCATCGTTTTCAACGACCTTAGCCTCGCCCCAGATTTTCACGCGGCGCTGCTCCGCATAGTCGATTAAAAACAGCTGCGCCTTCGGGTTCTCGCCCAGATTGCCGAGCGTGATGTACTGCCGATTGCCGCGGAAATCGGCGAACGCTATGGTTGCGTCATCGACAACGTGCAGAAATCCCGGCGGCCCGCCACGGTGCTGAATGTACGGCTGACCGGCCGCGTTCGCCGTCGCCAGGAACACACTGATCTGCTCGCCGATAAACGCCGCGAGCTCGTCGGTGATGCGCGTATCCCAGCCACCGTTCGCCTCCATGCGAGCATAAGCGTGGCGCGAACCCTTGCGCGTTTGGATCGCTTTCACTGCCGAGGTGAATGCGACGTCGCTGGAAGTCTCCGATGGCTGCGTCATCGAATGTCCTTAAGCAAAATCTTATACGAGCGCTACGCTCAAGCTGACGTCATTGTGCGTCGTTTGCAAATGCACTGCTGCGTCCGACACGAATTGCAGACGCCGATGTACGAACGGCGACTCGCCGGCCGGTCATCATTGCCAGCGCAACACTCCGAGCGCAGAGTCCCGGGCGGCGCTATTATGTGTCGCAATCGTTAGCGGAATTGCTTTACTCGCTCCACCAACGCTCATTGAATAACTGCCGTCGTTTCTTATTTGCCGGCGGAGTCGCGCCGACTGCCGCCATCGGTGCATGCGCGCCGCATGCGCGGTTGCTAATCCGCCTGCCGTAGCGTCATCGCACTTTTGCTCGAACCGTACCGGCATGCCGCTACACTGATCGCCATGCCGTCAGTGCCATCGCGAGGCGTTGCGACGGTATACCTTAGCCAGTTCGAACTGCAAGTTGGCGGGCAACTTTCTGTCCCCGCCGCCGCCTAACGCCTAACCGCCAAGTGATCGACCCTAGCTCCACCCTGTCTCGAATGCTCCGCAAAGCTGCACTGGTCCCGCTCGCCATCCTCGTCTTGCTGGCGCTGTTCATCGCGTTCTTGACGAGTGAGACGGCGCTGCGCTGGGTGGTGTCGCAGGCGGCATCGCGCTCGCATGGCGAGTTGGTAGCGCAAGGGATTTCGGGATCGCTGCTGCGTACTGCCCGCTTCGAGCACATCGAATTCCAGCATAACGGCACTGCGGTCTCGATCGAGGATGCAAAGATCAGGCTTTCGCCGTTTGCGCTGTTGTGGCGCCGCGTAAAGATCGACCACCTCGAGACCGGTCTTGTCTCTATTCGTCAGCAGCCTGCAAGCCCGGACGCTAAGGGCCTCGTCCAGCTACCCGAGAAATTCAGCTTGCCGATGGACATCACGCTCGACGATGTGCAGATCGGCCGCATCGTGTATTCGCGCGGGCAAACTTCGCGCGCATTCGGCCCGGTCGTACTCGCCGCCCGTACCGGCTCGCTGCCCTGGTCGGCCGAGCTGATTTCGCTCGCGACGCCGTGGGGCAAGGCTTCCGGGAAGGTCACGATGCAGCCGCAGCAGCCGTTCGTC
>JBDTMS010001045.1:0-1732 GCA_039934195.1 Betaproteobacteria bacterium | reverse complement strand
GATCCATCGCGAAGTCGTACACCGGAACGTAGACCATCTTGGTCCGGTGGCTGTACGACATCGGATGCCACTCTTTACCGCCATCCAGAGATGGGGCGATGTCGGTGGTTACCTTATCGTACACAACATCTTTTTCGGGATTGTAGATCGGCTTGCAGTTGTTGGCCGGTGTGATCGGCTTGGTCCAGTTCACGCGTTGCAACGCGGTGGCCCAAACGCATTTGTTCTCGTTACCGTACTTGGTCTTGACCGTATTTTCGCGATCGATTCCGTATACGTGGCCATTGCGCGAACCATGCAGCCAGAGCTTCTTGCCGCCGATGTCGACCAGAATCATTTCGTTCACGCCGTCGTAATCGTACGGATCGTTAGGCGTGTATTGGAAATAACTTTGGATCTTGCCGGTGTCGGGATCCATCACCAGGTTACTGTTGGTGAACAGGTTGTCGCCAGGGCGTACGTGACGATCGAAGTCGGGACCGGGGTTGCCCACGGGCCAGAACAACTTGTTCGTGTCTTTATCGTAGGCGCCTGTAATCCAAGCCGACCCGCCACCATATTTCCACGAATCATTACCCCACGTGTCATTGCAAGGCTCGCCCGGGCCGGGAATGGTATAGGTCTGCCATACCAACTCGCCGGTGTCGGCGTTGATGGCTTTGATCCAGCCACGCACACCGTATTCCGCACCTGCCGTACCGAAGATGATCTTATTGCGCAGAGCCATCGGCATAATGGTAAACGTCTCGGCGTAGGTGTAATCACCCATCTTCTTGTCCCAGACTACTTTGCCGGTAGCATTGTCCAGCGCGACGATATGAGCATCGAGCGTGGCCAGGTAGACTTTATTCTTGTACACGGCCACGCCGCGGTTCACGACGTCGCAGCACAATTTCGGAAACACATCGCCGGGCAGTTCACGCTCGTACTTCCATGCGACGACGCCGCTGGCAGCATCTACAGCGAACACTTTATTGAACGAGGTGGTGACGTAAATCATCCCGTTCACGACGACCGCTTGGCTGTCCTGACCTTCGAGCACACCGAAGGACAGATTCCACATCGGACGCAGCTTTTTGATGGTTTCCTTGTTGACTTGCTTGAGCGGGCTGTAGCGCGTGGTCTGATAGTCGCGGCCGTAATGGAGCCAGTTACTGGCATCTTTATCGGCGTTGAGCAGCATGTCGTCCGTTACATAGTTCGGATAGAGCTTCGCACCCGCTTCATCCAGACCTTGTGACGAGACATACCCCGAGGTACCCAGCGCTGCCGCGGCAGCGAGGGACAACGCCGCCTGTTTGAGCGACAGTTGCTTCATCGAAAACACCTCCCGAAAGTGTACGCATTGCGTCCGACTGAACGCTTTTGCGAGTTTGATTTATTGCTTATTGAAACCGTCGAAGTTGGCGGCACAAAGAGCCTGCTGCACTGAAGACAGCGAGGCCAAAATAAAGAAACGCCCTCGCAATGTCAACAAGTTTCCACTCCGCGCGGCACTATTGCGAGGGCGGCCGTTGCCGCGATGCAACATGGAAATTTTCAGGTAGGGGCGCTTCCCAATTTCATGCTGTGAACCGAATTAGAGAGGGGAACGGCGAGTTCGCATGCATCAACTGCGCGCTGAAATATGCGCTCATTTGCGCGCGTTGCGATGCACTTAGGTGTTGCTGGTAAACGCCGCGACGACTTGGTTGCCGGGCTCGACGAAATCCATTGTCTTGAATGCAACGTG
>JBDTMS010001044.1:0-1732 GCA_039934195.1 Betaproteobacteria bacterium | reverse complement strand
TGATAGCGCGTCAGCGCAGCCAGAAACAACCGATCCTTGTCGCCGTAGGTGTCGTACAAGCTTTGCCGGTTTACCCCCAACCGATCCACGAGGTCCTGGATCGAAGTCGCGTGGTAGCCCTTCTCCCAGAACACGTGCATCGCTTCGTCGAGCGCCTCATGCTTGTCGAACTGTTTGCCCTTAACCATGACTGGTATTGGAACAGATCTGGAACGATCAGTCAAGAGATTTAGCGGCAGTAATTCGGCCCGGCTAAGCTAGCCGGTCCGCGACGACCAGCGATGCCGTGCGCAAACCCCTGGCCACCGGCCGACGCCAGAAACGTTCTGCTAGACTCGGCCGTCATCATTCACTCTCACTGAGCCCTCAATGTTGCGCGGAAAATCAGCCCTGATCACCGGATCCACCAGCGGCATCGGCCTAGGTATCGCCGAAGCGCTAGCCGCCGCAGGCGTCAATCTCATGCTCAACGGCTTCGCGCCTGACGGCACCATCGACACGCTGCGCAAGCGGTTCGAGTCCGAGCACAAGGTCCGTACCGATTATTCGCCCGCGGACATGTCCCGACCCGCAGAGATCGCCGCGATGATGGAACAGGCGGTCGAGCGCTTCGGCAGTCTGGATATTTTGATCAACAACGCCGGCATCCAGCACGTCGCGCCGATCGATGAATTTCCCGCGGACCGCTGGGATGCAATCCTGGCAATCAATCTGAGCTCGGCGTTCCACACCATCAAAGCTGCGCTGCCGGCCATGCGCGAGCGCGGCTGGGGCCGCATCGTCAACATCGCGTCAGCGCATGGCCTGGTCGCCTCGCCGTTCAAGTCGGCTTACGTCGCAGCGAAACACGGCGTGATCGGCCTGACCAAGACCGTCGCGCTGGAGGCCGCTGGAACCGGTGTGACCTGCAACGCGGTGTGCCCCGGATTCGTGTTGACCCCGCTGGTGGAAAAGCAGATCGACGACCAGGCGATGGCGCATGGCGTCTCGCGCGACGAGGCAATCCGCACTATGATTTTGCAGCGGCAACCGGCCAAGCAATTCGCAAAGATCGAAGAAGTCGCCGCGCTTACCGCATTTCTGTGCGGCGATACTGCAGCGTCGATCACCGGTGCCAGCATGAGCGTGGACAACGGCTGGACCGCACAATAATGCGTGCGCGCACTGCTGTACCGGGCGTCGCGCGACCAATTCACTCGACAGGCATCGCCGCGGTCCCCTCCGCAAGCCACCGCATCGCGCGCGCTTAAACCCGTGGCGCAAGCTCTGCTCATCCTTCTTTCGCTGGTATGCGGCGTTCTGCTCGCCGTCCAAGTCGGCGCGAACACGCAACTGCGCAATGCCGTCGGCAGCCCGGTGATGTCGGCATTGATTTCATTTGCCGTGGGCGTTGTGGCTTTGACCGCTTATGCGCTGATCTCGCGCGCTCGGTTTCCGACGCTGTCGACGTTGAGCCACATCCCGCTGTGGCAATGGACCGGTGGCTTGATGGGCGCCAGCTATATTCTCGCGACGATCATCGTCGGACCGCGGCTAGGCGCGACAACGATGTTGTCTCTCGTGGTCGCCGGCCAGATGGTCGCTGCAATCATTCTCGATCACTTCGGCCTGCTCGGCTTCGCGCAGCACGCGGCGAACGTGTGGCGACTGATCGGAACCGTGCTGCTGATCGCCGGCACCGTCCTCATCCTGCATAACTAGGGAAGCTCTGAACAAGTCTTGCGTGCGCGTT
>JBDTMS010001043.1:0-1739 GCA_039934195.1 Betaproteobacteria bacterium | reverse complement strand
GATGTCGCCGACGCGCACGCAGGCAGCGCGCAGGAAACGCCGATCTTCGGCGAACCCAATGTCGCGAGCGAGCCGGTATGGCCGCTTAATCTCTTGAGTGCCCTGTTCGAGACCGACGTCGACTACGTTTCCAGCGTTCGCGAGGCGATCACCTCCGCAGGCCTGGACGTTTTGCCAACACTGCACACAGAAGCGGTCGCCGAACAAGACTGGGTCCGCTCTACGCAACAACAATTCGGACCAATCGAGATCTCGCCGCGTTTATGGATCGTGCCGAGCTGGTGCGATCCGGTATCTGCGCAAGCCGTGAACCTGCGATTAGATCCGGGCCTGGCGTTCGGCACCGGCAGTCACCCGACGACTTGGCAATGCTTGCGATGGCTGGACGAAAATCTCGCGATCGGCGCGTCGCTGCTCGACTACGGTTGCGGCAGCGGCATTCTGGCGATCGCAGCGCAGAAGCTGGGCGCGGGTCCGGTGATCGGCATCGATGTCGATAACAATGCCGTCGCGGCCAGTCGCGAAAACGCAGCCAAAAACCAAGCGGCGGCGACATTCTTCTCCCCTGAACACCTGACGGATCAGGCCTTCGACGTGGTGATCGCGAACATTCTCGCCAATCCTTTGCGCGTGCTCGCTCCCCTGCTCGCGCGGCGCACCCGCATCGGCGGGCAGATTTGCCTCGCCGGCATCCTCGATGCGCAGGCGTTGTCAGTGCAGGAGGCGTACTCTGCCTGGTTCGAATTGAACACGCTCTATCCTCGCGACGGCTGGACCTGCCTGGCAGGTGTGCGAACGCACTAGCGCGTTGGTGGCCTTTTTATCAAGAGCAGTGCCCCGATGACTATCACTTCTTCGAATCGACCTACGGCAGATCCGGTATGAGCATGTACACGCGCTGCCCGCATTGCGAAACCCATTTTCGCGTTACGCGAGAGCAGCTACAGGCGTCCAGCGGACAGGTTCGTTGCGGTCGCTGCCAGGAAGTGTTCGATGCGTTCGCGACGTTGGCTGCTCAGTTGCCACCAACGCCGCCGAAAGCGCCCACATTGAAACCGCCGCCGGTAATCCTTTCCGACGCAAAAATCCCCGACCTGGAAGTCACCGCCGCAAGGGCCAGAGACGTAGAAGTTCCGGAAGTACGAATCGCACAAGCACCAATCCCGAAGGCAAGAGCCACCGACCCAAAGGTGCCGGACGCGGGGCTTTCGGACCCGCGAGTCTTGGAGCCGAGAATTCAGGAGGCGAGAATTCCAGAACCGAGAATTCCGGAAGCGCCTGCCGTAAAAGCGCCGGAGACCAAGGCGCAAGAAATAAAATCTTCGCAGCCGGAAATAGCAACGGTGTCGATCGCGCGATCCCGCCCCACGATAATAGTCGACCCGCCCGCGCCACCCGCGGCGCCGTTGCCGGCGCGGGTTATAACGCCGCCGGCGGTGCCCGTGCTTGCACCGCGACCGGAGGCACCGGCGCGCCAAGTTCTCGTCGCCCCGCCGGCACCGAAATTCGCTGATACTCCAGTAGCCGTTGGGAGCGGCGCAGCAGAAACGGAGCATTCGGCGCGCGAGATTTTGTCAAGCACTGCGCCGCCGCCAGAACTGCTGACTCTTCCATATGACATGTTCGGTGGCGGCAGCTTGCCGCTCTCACCCGAGCATAGAAGGCGCTGGATCGTGGCGACAGTGCTACTCTTTCTCGTGCTGCCGCTGCAAGCGTTGTATTTTTTCGCTACTCAGCTC
>JBDTMS010001042.1:0-1742 GCA_039934195.1 Betaproteobacteria bacterium | reverse complement strand
GAAGCGCGGCCGTTGACGTACGCGCGCGAGCGTCCGTTCGATTCGAGCACGCGGCGCACCAGGCAGACGCCGGGATCGTCGGCCAGATCGTTCGCCTCGAGCCATGCGGTTAACGTGGGCAACGCATCGATCGAGAATTCGGCGCTGATCTCAGCGCGCGAGCATCCTTCGCGCACCAGATTTGCATCGCTGCGGGCGCCGAGCACGAGTGCCAGCGCGTCGATCAAGATCGATTTGCCCGCGCCGGTCTCGCCGGTCAGCACCGTAAAGCCTGCCTGAAAGTCGAGGTCGAGCCGATCGACGATGACGAAGTCGCGAATGCCGAGCGAGCGAAGCATGACGCTAAATTATCGGCAGCGCACGGCGTCGCCGGCCGGTGGCGATAGCGCAGACCAAGCTTGGGCGATGCGGTTGCGAGGCTCTCGCCAGCCGAGGGTTCGAAGAGATCATCGTCGCGCCGCTTACAGCGCCTCGCTCCAATGCAGCTTCTCGCGCAGCATGTGATAGTAGTTGTGGCCGACCGGATGCAGCAGTCGAATGCTGCGCGGGTAGCGGCGAATGCGAATGCGGTCGCCGGGGACTAGCTCGTAGTGCGAATGACTGTCGAAGTGCACGCGGGCGCCGGCGCACTTGTGCATCAGCACTTCGATCTGTGCTTCGGCGCTAATGGAGATCGGCCGGTTGGATAGCGTATGCGGACAGACGGGTACCAGCGAGAACACCGACAGCGCAGGATGCATGATCGGACCGCCGGCCGAGAACGCATAGGCGGTCGACCCGGTGGGCGTGGCCACGATAAGGCCGTCGGCGCGCAACGAATAGACGAACACGCCGTCGATGCGCACTTCCAGCTCGATCAGGCCGCCGTCCGCGCCTTTGCCGATGCTCGCATCGTTGAATGCCAGCACGCGCAAGGTCGTGTCGGCACCCCGTTGGACTTCGGACATCAGCAGCAGCCGCGA
The DNA here is from genome assembly GCA_039934195.1 of Betaproteobacteria bacterium. Taxonomy (GTDB): domain Bacteria; phylum Pseudomonadota; class Gammaproteobacteria; order Burkholderiales; family SHXO01; genus SHXO01. The sequence continues at coordinate 780 of JBDTMS010001042.1, read as the reverse complement.
CTCCGCGACGAAGCGGCCTTCGAGCATCTCGCCGATGGTTTCCACCATCGTGTCGATCGAGATGTCGGTCAGGAAACCGAGCCGGCCCTGATTCACCCCCACCAGCGCGACGTCATACGGCGCCAGTGTGCGCGCGATGTTCAGCATGGTGCCATCGCCGCCGATGACGATAGCGAGGTCGGCGATTCGGCCTGCCTCCTCGAGCGGCATCACCTCTAAGTGATGCTCCGGCACGTGCGCCGCGGTCAGCGGATCGACCACGACGCGCACACCGCGCTGCTCGAGAAACCCGGAAAGCTCGAGCAGAGGCTGCGCGATTTCCGGGCTTTTATACTTGCCGATCAAAGCAATGGTGTTGAAGGCGGAGGCCATGGGCGGGGATTATAAACGGCGTCACCTCGCGCAGCGCTGAAATACGCCGGCAGCGCTTCGGACACCTGTTGGAAGCTGGGGCAAGTTAGAATGCACCGTATGTTGACCGAAAGAGCGCAAATCCTTCTGAAGACCCTGGTCGAGCGGTACATCACCGAGGGTCAGCCGGTCGGCTCGCGCGCGTTGTCGAAATATTCCGGACTCGATCTGAGTCCCGCCAGCATTCGCAACGTGATGGCCGATCTCGAGGATATGGGCTTTGTCGCCAGCCCGCATACGTCGTCCGGGCGGATACCGACGCCGCGCGGTTATCGCTTCTTCGTCGATACGCTGCTGACCGTGCGTCCGCTCGATCGCAGCGAGATCGATCAGCTCGAAGGCGGGCTGCATCACGACAACACCCAGATG
>JBDTMS010001041.1:0-1746 GCA_039934195.1 Betaproteobacteria bacterium | reverse complement strand
GTTCCACACTGGTCTATTGCCTTGCGCAAGAAGCGCGAGGCGGCTTTGCGGTCGCTTGGCGGTCAGCAGGAAGTCCACCGTGTGCCGCATCGGTGACGTGTTTCAAAAGTGGCAGCGCTCGCGAGGCTTCCGGATTGGGACCGGCGGATGGGAACTCGTAGACTCGTACCGGAGTTGGCGCGATTTTGGCGGCGCTTATTATGCAAATGCCATGGGCAGGTGCCGCGCCTTGTCGGATCACCCAGCATTTCGGCTAGTCTTTTGAAAATGCGTTTTACTCCCCGTGCCCAAGATCACCAGAACAAGCCGTTGAGCGACAACCGACGTTTCCTGCCTTTCCGATTACCGACTAGAAAGCAGAAAGCATACGCACGCGTCGGAGCGTGCTAAGTCGTGGAAATCGGGGCAGCCCTTACTCGTCGTCGTTGCAATCCGACAATCCCGCATATCGTCATGCCGACAGAAATCCATGCGAAGCTGCCTGGCTCGGGGATCGTGGCTACTTGAAGATCAGGCAGTTCCTGCGGTGTCACTGAGAAAACGGAGGTTGATACTTCGACGGGTGAAAAAAACTGCGTCCCGGACTGTCCCAAACCTCTCGGATGGGCCCATAACAGCACGAGCGGACCGCCCGAACCATCATCGGGTACAGAGACCCAGTTGTCTGCTGGCTTAAACTCGATGACGTCAGCGAACGCCGGTACGGCAAAAAAAACCATTAGGATTAACGCAACAGCTAGTCTTCCCATTTCGTCCTCCGGTTCGGCAATTAAAATCGCTCTCTGTAACCCCAGCCACGAGTGTATGGCCATACGAAACGTGCTTCGTTCACATGCGCGGGTCAAAGTAGATCGCCTTTGAACAAAGCAATCTCGCTTTGCTCGGTGCACGCCCGTCCGTCATTCTCCGTCGCGTTCCAAGTTTTGAATGTGGCGTTTTTTAAGTATGCGACGGAACGATCGGAGCGAACAGATACAACTTAAGATCGCCATTAGGCTTGTGCAACCGTTTGCATCATCTATCGAGATAGAACCTGGTCCTTAGTCCGGACACAGTCGGTCACGCGTCCGTTTGGAGGCCGAATGCGCGGCCCAGGGCAAATCAATCAACGCGAATAATCATGTCGTGTAGCGTCCGCGCTCCGCGGTGCAGCACCAGCTACCCATTCGACTGTCCCCGTTTACCCATTTCATTCAGCATTGCGTAGATCCGTGCCGCTGCGTTCTGGGCGGGCGTTGGCTTCGGATCGCGTTGGTTCAACGGTGGGTCGTAGTGGGCTTTGACGTCGACCGACCCAAACTGGTTGTCTTTGATGGTTATGGTTACGGTCGCCATCAGATGTGCCTTCGATATTCTGTGGCCATCGTTGTTATTCTCCAGTGGTTGCGATCAAAGTCGTCGTTCTATGACGTCGTCACGCCAAGAATTCGTCACCCGTTTGAGCAACGCACGTCACGGCGAGTTCCACAACGTTACGCCGGGAAGTGTGGAGAGAGCGCCCAAGTTGTTTGCAGAACCGTTCCCGACGGGCCAGATTTGTCCCATGTCTGCAGAGACAGTCGGTGCATAGAACCGCCGCGGAGCCGAGCGTTTCGATGGCCGATGCGCGGCGAGTCAGCACGCGCGCACGCGAGATTCGCCATGCGCCCATCGCCATGAACACCGTGTGCACGCTGCAGCCAAGGCCTTCTTCAAGAAGGCGATCAAGAGCCAGGCGCGTGCGCCGCACACTATTACTCTGGATGG
>JBDTMS010001040.1:0-1752 GCA_039934195.1 Betaproteobacteria bacterium | reverse complement strand
GTCGAGCTCGACTATAAAAGCCAACATGAAGCGCGCTTCACCGCGTGCGACACCGGCCGCGGGCGCGCCCGTTAGTGCACCTAAGGCGGAGCCCGCAGGAACTGACGGTACGCAAACACAATCACCTACGCCAAGCGACTTGGCCACGCCGCCTCAGCCGGACGCCAACGGCGGACCCATTCCAGAAAATCGTTGACTCGGCTCTGGGTTTCGGAGGCGTCTTTCAGGATGCCTCCGCACGCGATCACAGGTTAATTGCACGATGCAATCCGCCTAGTTTAGCCGGGCGCGCCGCTTCACCCCACCGCAATCCGTTTCCCGACGGCGATCACGCCGCTGAATGTTGATTGTTCGAGTTCCTGCCTTCAATCTGTAGATCCTGAATCTTTCGAGTAAGCGTGTTGCGACCCATCCCCAGGAGATGAGAGGCTTCTATACGGCGGCCACCGGTATGCGCCAGCGCCTTTTGAATCAGAGCACGCTCAAATTGGCGCGACATCTCATGCATGATATTTTGCTCGCCGCGATTCAGCGCGTTCTCCGCTTCCTTTTCCAATGCGTCGATCCAGGTTTCGGTCGTCATCACACGCTGCTCTTCTCGAAATTCCGGCGGCAGGTCAGCGATATCAACGCTGACTCCAGGCGCCATAACGGTCAGCCAGTGACATAGGTTTTCGAGCTGGCGAACGTTGCCGGGAAAGTCATGGGCTAGAAGATACTTCACAGCGGCATCAGTCAGGCGCTTTGCATCGACGCTCAGTTCCTTGGCGCTCTTGCTCATGAAGTACTTCGCCAGCAACGGAATGTCTTCACGTCGTTCACGCAACGCCGGCAGCCGCACTCGAATCACGTTGAGTCGATGGAACAGATCTTCGCGGAACAAACCTAGCCGCACGCGGTTTTCGAGATCTTGGTGCGTCGCCGCAATGATTCGTACGTTGGCTTTGATCGGTTGATGTCCGCCGACGCGGTAAAAATTACCATCGGACAACACGCGCAACAATCGGGTCTGCAGGTCCGATGGCATGTCGCCGATCTCATCCAGGAAAAGCGTACCGCCCTCTGCCTGCTCGAAGCGTCCGCGACGCATATTCTGTGCGCCGGTAAATGCACCGCGCTCGTGGCCGAACAGCTCCGATTCGAGCAGATCCTTCGGAATTGCAGCCGTGTTGATCGCGATGAACGGTTTCGCTGCGCGCGGGCTGTGGCGATGCAACGCGCGGGCGACAAGCTCCTTACCGGTTCCTGATTCGCCATTGATGAGCACGGTGGCATGCGATTGCGTGAGTCGGCCGATTGCGCGAAACACCTCTTGCATCGATGCGGCCTGGCCGAGTATTTCAGGCCTTGCTTCGGACTCTTCCTGCACGTCGGTTTGCCGCAGGCTCTCTTCCATTGCGCGGCGAATCAGATCGACGGCGTGGTCGACATCGAACGGCTTCGGGAGATATTCGAAGGCGCCGCCCTGGAACGCTGCTACCGCGCTCTCGAGGTCCGAATACGCCGTCATGATGATCACGGGAAGGGCCGGATGACGCTCTTTCAGTTTTTGCAATAACTCGAGCCCGGAGCCCCCGGGCATGCGGATGTCACTAACTACGACTTGCGGCAGCGATGAACCCAGAGCGTGCAGCGCTTCTTCGGCGGACGAGAATATTTTGAAGTCGATGTCTTCGCGCGCGAGTGTCTTTTCAAATACCCAGCGTATCGAACGGTCATCGTCGATGATCCAGACAGGTTTCATGGTGTCGT
>JBDTMS010001039.1:0-1753 GCA_039934195.1 Betaproteobacteria bacterium | reverse complement strand
TTGCATTGCTGATTCTTCTTGCAGTCTTTGTCGTCCTTGCACTGGCAATGCCCCTTGCTGCTGCAGCTATCCGAGCTGCATTCGCTGTCGCGAACACATGCGGCGTCGAGGCCGCGCGTGGCGGAGGTGTCCACACAGATGTTGCGCCCGAGGCCCAGCGATCCCTTGTCGCATTGCCAATTTCCGCTCGAACCGCAGTCTGAATCCATGGTGCACTGGCAACTGCCGTTGTTGTCGCAACTTCCCGTCTTGCATTGCGTGTCGCGCGAACAATTGCCGCCTAAGCCCACCGACGATTCAGTAGCACAGCGGCCTAATGGCTTGCCCTTGCAGATTGCCGGCGAAACGCATTGCGAATCGGCGCCGCACGCTTCGTTCTCGACCTTGCGCTTCATGCATTGGTTGCGGCCGATGCCGGCAACCGATCCATTGTCGCAGTACTGCCCATCCTTGCAATCCGTATCGTTCACGCACTGACAGTGACCGTCTGCGCTGCAACTGCCGGTCATGCATTGGATGTCCCGCGTGCAGGCGCCTCCGAATTCCACCGTATTTTCGCTCGCGCATCGTCCAAGCGGTTTGCCTTTGCATACTGCCGGCGTGAGGCACTGGGCGTCCGCACCACAGGACTCGTTCTCTTTTTTCTTGGCCACGCACTGGTTGCGGCCGATACCGGCGACCCCGCCTTTGTCGCAATATTGCTGCCCTTGTTTGCAGTCTGCATCGTCGAAGCACTGATCGGCGAGACCCACGACGTAGCGACGGGTGATGATCCAGGGATAGATGCCCTTGGCCGCTTCCGGACTGGTAATGGTGAACGGCGCCGTCCACCATGCAGCATTGGCGACCGTGTAGGGCTTCTCCCACCATCTCGGCTGACCCGGCACGTCGCGTATGCTGACCGCCGATGCGTCGCACATGATGTACGTCGCACCCGGTAATGTTCCGCTGTCCCCGGCGCAGTCGCGCCAGGCGTTCTTGCCGCCTTTGTCGTTTTCCCGATATTCGTCATCGAGCCCGAGCTCGTGGCCGGCTTCATGCGCGATCGTATCCGGATAGGCGCCGGTATAGAAATGCGGCTCGGACAAAAACCCGGAGCGGTATCGCGGACGCTGATTTGGATCGAGCGACATGTGGATATGCCAGATCTGGTCATCGCGCTCCAACGTCTTCATCACCGTTGCGTCGATATCGATATGGCCGATGATCCACACCTTGACGTAGAAGCCTGAACGACTCCAAGCCGTCTGAATCACGTGGGTCCAGAAATCGTAGTATTTGGACAGCAGCGGTTTGCCCGCCGCCAACGTCCGATCGAGCGGCAGACGGCAAGCGGCACCGTCATACGTATCTGGATTCGGACCGATGAACCCGGTATCGATTACGCGCGACGGCGTCACGCCGGGCAGTGTGGTCTTCCATTTCTCCCGGCCTTGATCGCATTCGAGGCTGCCCTTCCCGTCGTGACTCATCAAACCGAGCTCGACGGCGAGCGGTTGAGCAATGTCGAGTCGGTTGCTGAGTACCGGAACCTGCTTACCGTTTTTATCGACGCCGTATACCACCCCCGGCAGCTTGAGCTCGATCGGCAGCGTGACGATCCATGTGCCCTGCGAGCGGCTCAGCCGATAGCGGTATTCCAGGGAAGTGGCAACATTTGCAGCAACGCTGTTGCCGTAAAAACTGTACTGCCCTTTCACCGACACGGGCGGCAAGTCGGATGAGAATTTTCCACCGGTCGGATTGATCTTCT
>JBDTMS010001038.1:0-1757 GCA_039934195.1 Betaproteobacteria bacterium | reverse complement strand
CGCCACACGTTGCAGCTCGATGCACTGACCGAATGGCTCGCGGGCAAGATCGGCTTGCCGTATATGCACATCGATCCGTTCAAGATCGATTTCGCGGCCGTCACCAAAGTGATGTCGAATGCGTATGCAAATCGCTTCCGGATTCTGCCGGTACAGGTGACGATCAAGGAAGCGGTCATCGCTACCTGCGAGCCATTCGTGCGCGAGTGGGAGCAGGAGCTCGCGCAAATTCTGCGGCTCGAGATCAAGCGCGTACTCGCGAACCCGGTCGACATCACCACTTATCAGATCGAGTTCTATAACCTCGCGCGATCGATCAAGGGCGCTGCCCAGCAGAATCGCGGCGTCAGCGACATCGCCAATTTCGAGCAACTGGTCCAGCTCGGGCAAAGCAACAAGCTCGATGCCAACGATCAGCACATCGTGCAGATCGTCGATTGGCTTCTGCAGTATGCATTCGAGCAGCGCGCCAGCGACATTCATCTCGAGCCGCGGCGCGAAGCGAGCAACGTGCGCTTCCGCATCGACGGCGTACTGCACCAGGTATATCAGATCCCGACGCCGGTGATGGGCGCGATGACCAGCCGCATCAAGATTCTCGGGCGCATGGATGTGGTAGAGAAGCGCCGCCCGCAGGATGGCCGCATCAAAACGCGCACGCCGGACGGCGACGAAATCGAGTTGCGCCTGTCGACGATGCCGACAGCCTTCGGCGAAAAACTGGTAATGCGTATCTTCAACCCGGACGTGCTGGTGAAGAATTTTACCGAGTTCGGCTTTTCCGAGGAGGATAAAAAGCGCTGGAATCAGCTGGTGACGCGGCCGCACGGCGTGATCCTGGTCACCGGTCCAACCGGCTCGGGCAAGACGACGACGCTCTATTCCACGCTCAAACAATTGGCAACGTCCGACGTCAACGTGTGCACGATCGAAGATCCGATCGAAATGGTCGAGCCGCAGTTCAATCAGATGCAGGTGCAGTCCAACATCGGGCTCGATTTCGCGACCGGCGTGCGCACGCTCATGCGGCAAGACCCCGACATCATCATGGTGGGCGAGGTGCGCGATGCGGAAACCGCGGACATGGCGGTGCAGGCCGCGCTGACCGGGCATCTGGTGTTGTCGACGCTGCACACCAACGATGCGCCCTCCGCGATTACACGTCTGCTCGACATCGGCGTCGAACCGTTCTTGCTGCACTCAACCGTGCTCGGCGTCCTTGCGCAGCGCCTGGTCCGCACGCTGTGTCCACATTGCCGCGAGCCGGGTACGATCGACGACGAAGTCTGGAAGGCGCTCGTCGCACCCTGGCAGATACCCACACCGAATAAAATAAATTTCGCCAAGGGCTGCCTCGAATGCCGGATGACCGGCTACATGGGCCGGGTCGGCATCTACGAAATGATGACCTTGTCGCCGGCACAACGACGCTTGATTACGGGTGAGACCGATCTGAATGCGGTGCGCGATCAAGCAATGCGCGACGGCATGCGTCCATTGCGAGTAAGCGGTGCGCTGAAAGTCGCTGCCGGCGTCACCACAGTCGAAGAAGTCATGAAGGTAGCGCCTCCCGCCAACGGCGAACGCCGCGCCGTGTAAAAACTCAAGTCAAGGCCGGATCACGCCGAGAACGTAAACAGCCCGCTCGGAGTGACGATGTGATTCGTACTGCCCCGTTGGGAAAATCCGTTTTTGGCCACTTCGCGCTGATCCTGCTGCTCGCCGCCGCATATGTCGGCGCAGCCCGCGCGAGTCAT
>JBDTMS010001037.1:0-1763 GCA_039934195.1 Betaproteobacteria bacterium | reverse complement strand
CCCGCAGGAACTTCACTTAAGAAGCAGCGAAAACTGTCCTAACAAACGGGACCACTTCTCGCGTTGCACACACGCGCCTGAGGCTTCGGCTTGGAGTTCAAAGTGGAATCTTTGGTAGAAGCGTGGATGCCGAAAAGGATCTGGCGCCAACGCCCTCGCATTACCGGAACAAAGCGCTAGCCCATCCGCCGGTCCGATATTCGAGAAGGGACAACGTCCGAATTGGGTATGCTTTAACATTTCGTTGCTCAGCAAAGCATTCGGCGCCCCGTACTCTGATCGCTGGCGCCACCGTGATGATGACCGATCAGTGCGCGAATCGATGTGGCTGTCGTCCGCTTGGTCGTGATGCCGCATGCCGATGCCGCGTCGTCCCTGCGGTGAAGTCGGCTGTGCTAATCCGCGTACTCTGCCGGCATATGCAGCCAATGCCGCAGTCGTGGGGCGTGTTCTTCTGCTCGATGGTGTCGATAGGAACTGTGGTTCAAGTCCAAGATACCGGGGCCAACCGTATCGGAGATTCATTCGATTGGGTCATTGAAACCGCTGTGTTCGTATCCCTGGTCGGGTTCTAGCTCTCAATATCGTTGGAGCGTAAGTGCGTGCGGATTTTGGCTGCTCTACGCCAGTTTGATCTAATCCTTTGCACCAAATTCCAGACAATCGGCGGAGTCCATAGCTTCATTGTATGTTTGATGTTCTTCACCTCACGCGAGAACAAGTACGTCGAGTATGGCTCTTGCGCGTTGTCGTCGATCCGGTTGCCATAATAGTAACTAGCCAGAGAGCGACGAGCCATCCGATCAGGAATTTTTAACGGCGCCGGGTGGCCGTGAAAGCTAACGCAGCTGTGCCGAATCACCACGGAGCGCCCGAACTCCGGCTCGATTTTCCGCACACGTTGCTTCTGACCTGAATCCCATAATTCTAAGGCGCCTTGCCAAGACGCATCCCAATCCTTATTCAGATAGGTGATGACTCCGATTTCGTTATGCAGTCCCAGCTTCGGATGACGATCGAAATCGCGGTGAATACCAAAACTTCCTCCCGCGCCTGTCTCGTGGAGTCCGCCATTGTGCAGCGTGGAATCTGCGATCAGTTGGTGAACACCGGATACGCTGGATAAGAATTCTAAAAACCATCCAGAATTTATGAGGCCAAAATACAATTGCAGCGCGGGACCCATCTTTGCGCCTACTACCGAGCGGCGCAATAAATGTTGCTCACCCCCTGACAACCTCCACCCACCGATATCTAACGTCTCAAATTCTTTGCTGGCGAGTTCTAGGAGAAAGGGGTGAAACGCACCGTCGATTACCAAGTGCTGGAAGGGCTGAGCAGAATGCATCTCGGCACGCAAAGATTGCACGTAGTCTGCATCGAACAATCGTCTGTTCACCAAATCATGCAGCGCTAGGCGTTTGCCTCCAATGCAAAGGTAATCATCCCTACTGTTAACAATGGACATCAGTGTTGTGCCGCTCGGATTGCATAGAAACCGCTATATTGATGTTCGCGGTAGCGGTGGATTTTAGAATGACGATAATCCGGTAGCGACGATCGTAAATGAAACGTCACGTGGCCGTTAGTGACCTGCGCATTGCCGGCGCAGCGGTATGACGAACACAATCCCGCCTTGTAGCGTCATCGGCAGCCAGACAAATGGCTAGCGTGACGAACTTCATGGTGTTGACACGGGCGACTGTTTCACCCGGCGCCGATGGCATTATGAACACAGCCGACGATGTGCGTCCGGTCAACAC
>JBDTMS010001036.1:0-1765 GCA_039934195.1 Betaproteobacteria bacterium | reverse complement strand
CCATCTTGTCCATCAGCGTGCGCACGTGTTTGCGACCGACTTCGACGCCTTCGAGGTTAAGCATGTCGCGCAGCATGCGAGTCCCGGCGAACGGGAAATTCAAGTGCAACTCGTGGACTGTGACGCAAGACGCGTGTAGAACTACACCGGTGCTCGAGTTATCTACGATCCGCTGGAAGTCGGCCGTAGCGCCCGCGAGCGGGGCGGAAATTCTGTACCCATTTGTGGCTCCACTGTGCGTGTCCGCCAAAAGCAGCGATGGACTGACTGTGGAGCCTGAAATGCGCCTGCGGAATGAAAGTCTGGCTCCCCGACCAGGGCTCGAACCTGGGACCTGCGGATTAACAGTCCGTCGCTCTACCAGCTGAGCTATCGGGGAATCTTTGGAAGGCGCGTATCATACCGTTCGCCTTTTGGTGGGTCAACGCGATGCTCGTGCGTTGCATTGGGCACACCAAATCTATCGCTCGCTGCTTCTACGGCTAATCGGGTCGGCCACTGCGCCGTGCGAGCTGAGAATCACCTGTGGCGCGTCTGCTACTCGATCAGTTGGTGCTGCATCACCTACTGCATGACTTTAGCGATGGCAGCGGCAACGTAGTCGATGTTGTTCGAGTTGAGCGCGGCAACGCAGATACGGCCGGTGTCGATTGCATAGATGGAAAACTCGTCGCGCAGCCGTGTCACGGCATCTTTCGACAGTCCGGTATAGGAAAACATCCCGCGCTGTTTCTCGACGAAGCTGAAGTCCGTCCCAGGCACGCGCGACTGCACATTGGCAGTCAGCTTCCCGCGCATCGCGCGAATGCGTACGCGCATCTGACCGAGCTCTTGTTCCCACAACGCGCGCAGCTCGGCGCTATTCAACACCGTCGCTACGATCTTGCCGCCGTGCGTCGGCGGATTCGAGTAGTTGGTCCGGACTAGTCGCTTGAGCTGACTCAGCGCTCGCGCGGCTTCATCGCTGCTGTCGGCGACGACGCTCAGCGCGCCGATGCGCTCGCCGTACAGCGAAAACGATTTGGAGAACGAATTGGAGATGAACACCGGCGCGCCGGCCGCGACGAATCTGCGCACGGGGCCCGCGTCGGGCTCTAGACCGTCGCCGAAACCCTGATAGGCGATGTCGAGAAACGGGATCAGCCCGCGGCCGCGCACCGTCTCGATGACTTCGCCCCATTGCGCCTCACTGAGATCGACGCCGGTCGGGTTGTGGCAACACGCATGCAGAACCACGATGGTGCCTGCAGGCGCGGCTTTGAGCGCGTCGCGCATACCCGGGAAATCCAGGCCGTGCGTTGCGGCGTCGTAGTACGGGTAATTTTTCACGACGAAGCCGGTGTTCTCGAACAGCGCGCGATGATTTTCCCAGCTCGGCTGACTGATCCACACTTCGGCATTGGGCGCGATACGGCGCAGAAAATCGGCGCCGACTTTTAAGCCACCGGTGCCGCCGAGCGCCTGGATTGTGACGACGCGTTTGTCTTCGCGCGCAGTGCTGTCGGCGCCGAGCACGAGCGCCTGCACAGCGCGGTCGTATTCGGGAATGCCATCGATCGGCAGATAACCGCGCGGCGGTGAGGCATCGGCAAGCTGACGCTCTGCCTGACGCACACATTCCAACAGCGGCAGCTTGCCGTTGTCGTCGTAATAGACGCCGACGCCGAGATTAACTTTTTTCGGATTTGGATCGGCGTTGAAGCCTTCCGTTACCCCGAGGATCGGATCGCGCGGCGCCATTTCGACGCCGGCCAGGATGGATGCG
>JBDTMS010001035.1:0-1765 GCA_039934195.1 Betaproteobacteria bacterium | reverse complement strand
GCCAAGTCTACGCCGCGAAACTCCTTCCACTCGGTGACCACAATCAGGGCATCGGCGTGACTGAGTGCCGCCATCGGGTTGTCCGCGTAGCCCACGCGCTTTTGATCATGAAAGATGTGACGCGCTTCCGGCATCGCAACAGGATCGTATGCGGTAATCTCAGCACCGCGCTTCAATAGCTCCTCAATGATTACCCGGCTTGGCGCTTCACGCATGTCATCGGTATTCGGTTTGAACGCGAGTCCCCATATTGCAAATCGATGTCCATCCAGTCTCTCCCCGAAACGCGCGACGACTTTTTCTACCAATCGCAGCTTCTGCATTTCGTTAGCACGTTCCACCGCGCCAAGAATACCGAGGTCGAGCCCCGCGCCTGCTGCCGAGCGCTGCAACGCTTTTACATCCTTAGGAAAGCAGGATCCGCCGTAGCCGCAGCCTGCGTACAGGAAGTGGTAGCCGATACGTGGATCCGATCCCATTCCGCGTCTCACTTCCTCGATGTCGGCACCGAGTTTCTCGGCGAGAGTGGAAAGCTCATTCATAAAGGAGATGCGGGTAGCCAGCATTGCATTGGCAGCATACTTGGTGAGTTCGGCGGAGCGCACGTCCATAACCAGCATGCGTTCATGGTTCCTCTGAAAGGGTGCGTACAGCGCCCGCATGATCTCGGTGGAGCGCGCGTCATCGACTCCGATAACGACGCGGTCGGGTTTCATGAAGTCTTCAACCGCGGCGCCTTCTTTGAGAAATTCCGGATTCGAAACCACACTGAAAGGGGTATCGACCTTGCGTAGGCGGAGCTCTGCGCTGATCGCTTCTCGTACCTTGTCGGCCGTCCCTACCGGAACGGTGGACTTATCTACCACAACTTTATATTCCTGCATGTGCCGACCGATGCTCCGCGCCGCGTTAAGTACATGCTGTAGATCTGCAGAGCCATCCTCATCAGGCGGCGTTCCGACAGCGATGAATTGCACTACTCCGTGACGAACGCTTTGTTCGATGTCGGTGGTAAAACGAAGCCGCCCTGCAGCCGCATTGTGTTTTACCATCACTTCGAGTCCTGGCTCATAAATCGGAATTTCCCCCGATTGCAAGCGCGCGATCTTGCCTCGATCGAGATCAAGACATAGGACGTCGTTGCCCAACTCAGCCAAGCATGCCCCTGAAACGAGGCCGACGTAGCCTGTTCCGATTATCGATATCTTCACTGCGTAGCCCTCGTAGATTTACAAGTTTAGTTTTCGCCCAGATTTCCATTCGCGCGAACCGCCGGAACTCGCTTATATCTTGAGAATAGAGCTCAAGTTGCACAGCCCATTGGGCTGTGCGTCCAGCGTTATTTATTCAGAAGATCGCTCCGCCTCACGGTTTACCTTGCTCTGATGGAAGAGGCGATGTCCTCGGCGAGTTCTCGGATGAGAAGTCCCGATTCGCCCTCAACCATGACGCGGATTAACGGCTCGGTACCTGAGGGCCGCAGCAGTACTCTGCCACTCGCGCTGAGCCGCTTCTCCGCCGCGCGTACCGCGGATTGCACTGACGGAAGAGCGGTCGGGTTCTGGTGGCGCTCGACCGCAACGTTGACCAGCACCTGTGGATAGAGCTGCATCCCAGCCGTGAGCTCAGCCAACGACTTCCCCGTACTGCAGATCGCCTGGAGAACCTGCAGAGCCGAGACGATGCCATCACCGGTGGTATGTTTGTCGAGGCACAGTATGTGTCCTGAATTTTCGCCGCCAAGGTCCCAGCCGAGTTCCCGCAG
>JBDTMS010001034.1:0-1767 GCA_039934195.1 Betaproteobacteria bacterium | reverse complement strand
ACGGCATGGACCCCGAATACACCGTGATGGGCCGCGTGGCGCGCCGCATCTGGGCCGTGGCGATGAAGGAAAAATACGGCGCCAACGAACGCAGCCAGAAGCTGAAGTACCACATCCAGACCTCGGGCCGCAGCCTGCATGCGCAGGAAATCCAGTTCAACGACATCCGCACCACGCTGCAGGCGCTGATCGCCACCTACGACAACGCCAACAGCCTGCACACCAACGCGTTCGACGAAGCGATCACCACGCCGACCGGCGAATCGGTGCGGCGCGCAGTCGCGATCCAGATGATCATCAATCGCGAATGGGGCCTGGCGAAGAACGAGAATCCGAATCAGGGCAGCTTCATCGTCGACGAGCTGACCGAGCTGGTCGAAGAAGCGGTGCTGAAAGAGTTCGAGGCGATCAGCGAGCGCGGCGGCGTGCTCGGCGCGATGGAGCTCGGCTACCAGCGCGGCAAGATTCAAGAAGAATCCATGTTCTACGAGCACAAGAAGCACGACGGCTCATATCCGATCATCGGCGTCAACACGTTCCGCAGCCCGGGGGCCGATACGGTTCAACAGAAAGTCGAATTGATCCGCTCGAGCGATGACGAGAAGCAATCGCAGCTCAAGCGGCTCGAAGAATTTCAGCAACGCCATGCCGGGGGATCCGTCGCGATGTTGCAGCGCCTGCAACAGGCGGTGATCGACAATCAAAATGTTTTTGCGGTGCTGGTGGAAGCGGTTCGCGTTTGCTCGCTCGGCCAGATTACCCACGCGCTATTCGAAGTCGGCGGTCAGTACCGGCGCAACATGTGACCGTGGTCGCACATCGAACTGCAGCGTAAGCTTGGCATAAGCGCGACGGACGAGTATCGGGACAACAAGGCTCGATAGCGTGAGATGTTAATCGCACTCGATTTGCGGCCGCAGGCAGCGATCCGAGACGAGGGCCCCTTGCGGCAAGCTTCGAGCTAGCCCCTGGTAGTCTCTGCGTGCCGCGCGCGATCGTCCGAGTCGTCGCGCAGAAGAACAAAAAGGATCGACCGATGCCCAACAGCGAAACTCAACCCGTCTGGTTTATCACCGGCTGCTCGACCGGCCTGGGTCGTGCCCTGGCGGCGCGGGTGCTGAAGCAGGGGCACCGCGCCGTCGTCACTGCGCGAGATCCGGGTAGCGTGACCGATGTGGTCGGCGCTTATCCGGACACCGGCCTCGCGCTGGCTTTGGATGTAACCGATGCCAAACAAGTCGCCGACACGGTCTCGCAGGCGGAAGCCCGCTTCGGTCGTATCGACGTTCTCGTCAACAACGCGGGCTACGGTTATCTCGCCGCTGTCGAAGAGGGCGAAGATGCTGAAGTCCGCGCCATGTTCGAAACCAATTTCTTCGGATTGGTGGCGCTCACCAAGCGTGTCCTGCCCGCCATGCGCAAACGCGGGTCCGGCCACATCATCAACGTTTCATCTGTCGGCGGCCTGATCGGCAATCCCAGCTCGGGGTATTACAACGCGACTAAGTTTGCCGTGGAAGGACTCTCGGAAGCGGTATCGAAAGAGATCGCGCCCCTCGGTATCCACGTGACGGTCATCGAGCCCGGTCCGTTCCGCACAGATTGGGCGGGACGCTCATTGAAGCAACCGAGCAAGCCGATGGACGCATATGCCAATACATCCGGCGCGCGCCGAGATGAGATCAAAAGCTACAGCGGCCGCCAACCCGGCGATCCCGAACGCGCCGCAGATGCGATTATGAAGGTCGCGGCATCGTCATCGCCCCC